>NZ_JBHJSJ010000006.1:95651-235092 GCF_042268845.1 Kitasatospora sp. NPDC056273
GTCTCTTTTTTGTTTATAAGCCCCGGGGGTTGCCCGGGGTTTTCCCCCGCCCTGTAGAACCGGTTGGGGGCCCCCGCACCGGGGGCCGGGGCCCCCCGCCGTCGGGGGGCCCCGCCTGTTCGTACCGACCCGGTCAGGGCCGGGTCAGGGCACGGTTCACACCGACCCGGTCGGCTCAGCGCCGGCCGGCCGGCTCCGGCATCCCGTGGGCGCCGGCCACCGGGGCCTGGCCCTCGCCGTGACCGTGGCCGTGGCCGTGGCCCGGGGCGTCCGCGTGGCCGGGCCACCAGGCGCGGTGGCCGAGCAGCGCGGTGAGCGCCGGGGTGAAGAACATCGCCATCACGAAGGCCGCGATGAGGATGCCGATGGCGATCGAGAAGCCCATCTCGCTCATCATCGTGTTGCCGGCCAGCAGCATGGTGGCGAAGGTCGCGGCCAGGATGAACCCGGCGGCGGCCACCGTCGGGCCGGCGTGCCGGATCGCCTGGCTCGCCGCCTCGCGGGGGCTGCGGCCCTCCTGGGCCTCCTCGCGCAGTCGGGCGATCATCAGGATGTTGTAGTCGGTGCCGAGCGCGACCACGAACAGGTAGATCAGGATCGGCAGCATGAACATCAGGCCCTGCTCGCCCTTGATGTTCTGGAACAGCAGGGTGGTGGCGCCGAGGGTGGCGCCGAAGCCGAGGCCGACCGAGGCCATCAGGTACCAGGGGGCGACCACGCTGCGCAGCAGCAGTCCGAGGATCACCATGATCAGGACGGCGGCTATCGGGAAGACCAGGCTGTAGTCGTGGGCCATCGCCGTGTTGATGTCCTTGTACACGGAGGTGGTGCCGGCGACGTAGGCCTTGGTGCCGGCGGGCGCGTGGTCGTGGGCGACCTTGCGGACCTCGCCGATGGTGTCGATGGCCTTGTTGCTGGCCGCCTCGTCCTTGAGGACGACGGTGATGTCGGCGGTGAGCCCGTCCTTGCTGACCCCGTGCTCCGGGTCCGGCAGGGCCGCGCTGGAGACGCCGTCCACCTTGCCCAGGTCCGCCACGTAGCCCTTGAGGCCGGCGACGTCGATCTTGTTGCCGTTCTGGCTGGTCAGGTAGATGTGTGCGGGGTCGGCGGCACCGGCCGAGTAGGCCTTGATCATGGTGTCCTGGACGACCATCGACTCCTTGGTCTTCGGCATCGAGCTGCCGGCCATGTCGAAGGTGCCCTGGTAGCCGAGCGCGGCGACCGCGAGGCCGGCCATCACCAGGCCGGAGAGCAGGGCGGCGGCGCCCGGGCGGCGGCCGACGCTGCGGCCCATCGCGGCGAAGCGGGCGTTGGACGGCTCGCGCTGCCAGGCCTTGGAGGGCCAGAACAGGACCTTCTCGGGGATCAGGCAGAGGATCGCGGGCACCAGGGTGACCGAGGCGATCGCCGTGACGGCCACCGCGATGGCCAGCGACGGGCCGAGCGCCTTGAACATGCCGAGGCTGGACAGGACGAGCACGGCGAAGGCGACCACGACGGCACCGGCGGCGGAGGCGATCGCCTCGCCGACCCGGCCGACGGCGTTGGCGACGGCCTGCTTGCGGTCGTCACCGGCCCGCAGCCGCTCGCGGTAGCGGAACATCAGGAACAGGAAGTAGTCGGTACCGACGCCGTAGAGCACGACGGTGAGGATCTGTTCCATCGAGTTGTCGGCCTTGAGCCCGAACAGCTTGCTGGCGTCCGCGATCAGGCCGTTGGCGACCATCGAGTAGATGATCACCGAGAGGATCGGCAGCAGCGCGATGATCGGGCTGCGGAAGATGATCCCGAGCGTGAGCAGGATGATCACGACCGTGCCGAGGCCGATGAGCATGCCGGCCGTCTTGCCGGCGTCCTTCTGGTCCAGGTTCATCGCGGCCGGGCCGCCGACCTGGAACTTCAGGGTGCTGCCGGAGGCGAGCGCGGTGCCCTCGTCGCGGAGCTTCTTCGCGGCGTCGGTGAACTCGTCCGACTGCATCTTGGTCTTGTCGATGGAGACCATCGACATCGCGTACTTGTGGTCCTGGGAGTAGGACGCCGGAGAGACCGGGACGACCAGCTCGACCAGCGGGATCTTCTTGTCGGCCAGCCCCTGGGTGACCTTGGCCATGGTCGCCGCGTCGCCCTCGTCCAGCTTGCCGCCGTCGGTGCGCTCGAAGAGCAGCAGCGCGGAGGGCGAGATGTTGGACGGGAAGGCCTTCTGCTGGAGCTCGGCGGCCTGGATGGACTCGTAGTGCTTGGGCAGGAAGGCGGCCTCGTCGGTGTTCGCCTTCAGCGGCGGGGCGGTCGCGACGATCGCGACCGCGGCGATCAGCCATGCGCCGATCACCCACCAGGGGCGGCGTACGACGAATTGTCCTAGTCGGTGGAACATGCTCGTGTGCCTCCTGGGCATGGTTCACCGCAGCCCTTGGGGGACGGGACGCTGGGCGACGGCAGGACCGGCGCGGGGAGTGCCGAGGGCACTCCCTTGCCGGTCGGCAGGTAAGTAGGTTTGGGGCATCATCCTACGAGTACTTGCTTGCCGCCCGGCAAGGAGCCCCCGTGTGCTTCAACCCCCGTCGGGCCGCCCGAAGCGGCCCCGGCCCAGTCTCTCCCGGACGCACCCCTCCTGACCTCGTGCTCCGGGTGGAGTCATCTCCCCCTCAGGGTGGAGGAGCATCCCCTACCCCCCAGGAGGAGATCTCGGGGTCGGAGGGTAGGGAAAACCCCACCCGGGCCCCGAAGGAAGCACCAGGAAACGGCCACCCGCCAGCCGGATTACCCGTCAGGACCGGCTTCCCTACTGTCGATCGGGACGCCGGAGCGCAGCCGGCGCACCCCAGAGCGGCGGTCCCCCGACCCAGGGCCCCGCCGCTCCCGTCCGGCGACGACCGCCGCTCTCCCAGGGGGGAAACCACCGTGAAGCCCGTGAAGTCCAGACTCGGCCTGGCGGCCGCGATGGGCGCCTGGAGTGCCCGGCACCGCAAGACCGCCGTGTTCGGCTGGCTGCTCTTCGTCGTCCTGGCCGCCGCGCTCGGCTCCGCCCACGGCAGCGTCAGGATCACCGACGCCGAGTCGGTCCCCGGACAGGTCTCCCGGGCCGCGCGGATCCTCGACGAGGCCGGGCTGAAGAGCCCGGCCGGCGAGACCGTCCTGGTCCAGAGCGCCACCCGCACCGCCGACGACCCGGAGTTCCGCACCGCCGTCGGCCAGGTGGTCGCCGCCGTGAACGGCACCGGCCGGGCCGCCGAGGTCCGCTCGCCGTACGACACCAAGGCGGTCTCCGCCGACGGCCACTCCGCGCTCGTGACGCTGACCCTCAAGGGCGACCGCACCGAGGCCGCGGACCAGGTCCAGCCGGTGCTGGACGCGGTGGCCGGCGTGCAGAAGCAGCACCCGGACCTCACCGTCGTCCAGCTCGGCGACGCCAGCTCCGGCAAGTGGATGCGGGACCAGGTCGGGAACGACTTCGCCCGCGCCGAGTGGACGGCCGTGCCGCTCGCCCTCGGCATCCTGCTGGTCGCCTTCGGCGCGCTGGTCGCCGCCGTGCTGCCGGTGGTGCTCGCGCTCACCGCCTTCGTCGCGGCCGCCGGACTGGTCGCGCTCGGCAGCGGCTTCCTGCACACCAGCGGCGACGCCTCCTCGGTGATGCTGCTGGTCGGCCTCGCCGTCGGCGTCGACTACTGCCTCTTCTACCTGCGCCGCGAACGCGAGGAGCGGGCCGCCGGGCGCGACGCCGCCACCGCGCTGGCCGTGGCCGCCGCCACCAGCGGCCGGGCGGTACTGGTCTCCGGCGTCACCGTGGTGGTCGCCATGGCCGGGATGTTCCTCACCGGGATCGCCACCTTCAAGGCGATGGCCTTCGCCACCATCCTGGTCGTGATCACCGCCGTGCTCGGCTCGCTCACCGTGCTGCCCGCGCTGCTGTCGATGCTCGGCGACCGGGTCGAGAAGGGCCGGGTGCCGTTCCTCGCCAAGCTGCGCCGCCCGGACGCCGCGCGGACCGGCGGACGCTTCTGGAACGCGGTGCTGACCCCGGTGCTGCGCCGCCCGCTGGCCGCCACCCTGCTCGCCGGCGCCTTCCTGCTGGCCCTGGCCGCGCCGCTGCTCACCATGCACACCGCCAAGCTGACCTTCCAGCAGCAGCTGCCCGCGGGCAACGCCCTGGTCGCCGCCTCGCAGAAGATCGAGGCCGCCTTCCCCGGCAGCCCCGCCCCCGCCACCGTCGTGATCAAGGCCGCCGACATCGACTCCCCCGCGATGACCGCCGCGATCGCCGACCTCAAGGCGAAGGCCCTGGCGAGCGGGCGGATGCACGGACCGGTGGAGGTCACGGTGCACGCCGACAGGAACGTCGCCACCGTCGACATCCCGCTCAACGGCACCGGCAACGACGCCACCAGCAACGACGCCCTGAGGGCCCTGCGCGAGGAGCTGGTGCCCGCCACCGTCCTCACGGTGCCCGGCACCGAGGCCCCGGTCACCGGCGACACCGCCGGGTCGTACGACTTCAACCGGAAGATGGGCGACTCGATGCCGCTGGTCTTCGGCTTCGTGGTCGCCCTCGCCTTCCTGCTGATGCTCACCACCTTCCGCTCCCCGGTCGTCGCGGCCACCGCCGTGGTGCTCAACCTGCTCTCGGTCGGCGCCGCGTACGGGGTGCTGACGCTGGTCTTCCAGCACGGCGTGGGCGCCTCGCTGCTGGGCACCGCCGGGGTCGGCGCGGTGGAGTCCTGGGTGCCGCTGTTCCTCTTCGTGATCCTCTTCGGGCTCTCGATGGACTACCACGTGTTCGTGGTCTCCCGGATCAAGGAGGGCCACGACCGCGGCCTGCCGACCCGGGCCGCGATCGCCGACGGCATCCGCTCCACGGCCGGGGTGGTCACCAGCGCCGCGGTGATCATGGTGGCGGTGTTCTCGGTCTTCGGCTCGCTGTCCATGCAGGTGATGAAGCAGATGGGCGTCGGCCTCGCGGTCGCGGTGCTGATCGACGCCACGGTGATCCGCGGGGTGCTGCTGCCCTCGGTGATGACCCTGCTGGGGGACCGCAACTGGTACCTGCCGCGCTGGCTGAACTGGCTGCCGGACCTCTCCCACGGCGAGCCCGTCCCGCCGGCCGACGCCGACCGGGGCCTGCCCGCCCAACCCGTCGGGCCGACGGAGGGGGCCCGCCACCGCCGGGCCGGGGTCTGAGCCTCCCCGGCCTCCCCGACCCGTTCGACCTGTCCGACCCGTCCAGCTTGTCCCACCCGCCCGACGCGTCCGGTGCCGGGCCCCGCAGCGCGCGGGGCCCGGCGTCCGTGCGTCATGATGATCACCGTCCGGGGTCCCCCGGATGAACGTCGGCGGAATGGGAACCCCAGTCATGATCCCCTTCGACGAGGGCCGCGCCCGGCTGCTCCTCGCCCAGGCCTGCGAGTCGGCCGGGCTGGCCGCCCCCGACGGGGCCACACTGCTCGCGCTCGGCGAGAACGCCGTCTTCGACCTCGGCGACCCGGCCGTGGTCGCCAAGGTCGGCCGCGGTCCCGAGCTGTACGACCGGGCGCACCGGGAGCTGGCGCTCGCCCACTGGCTGGCCGGCCAGGACGTGCCGGTGGTCCACCCGTACGACGCGGTGGCGCCCGAGCCGCAGCTGGCCGACGGCCACCCCGTCACCTTCTGGCACCGGCTCGCGCCCGCCGTCCGGCCCGCCCGCCCGGTCGACCTCGCCCCGCTGCTGCGCGCCCTGCACCAGCTGCCGCCGCCGCCCTTCACGCTCGGCCGGCGCGACCTGCTGGCCCCGGTCGAGCGCTGGCTGGCCTCCGCCGAGGGCCACGTCGACCCGGCGGACGTCGCCTTCCTGCGCCACCGCCGCGACGCCTTCGAGGCCGCCCTGCCCGACCTCGTCCCGCGGCTGCACCCCGGGGTGATCCACGGCGACGCGCTGCCGCGCAACATCCACGTCGGCCCGGACGGGCCGGTGCTGCTCGACCTGGAGTTCATGGCGAACGACCTGCGCGAGCACGACCTGGTGGTCCTCGCGCTCAGCCAGGACCGGTACGGCGTGCCCGCCGAGGAGTACCGCGCGTTCACCGAGGCGTACGGCTGGGACGTGCGCGAGTGGCCGGGCTTCACGGTGCTGCGCGGCGCCCGGGAGACGGCCAGCGCCTCCTGGGTGGCGCAGCAGGCGGCCAGCAACCCGGCCGCGCTGAAGGAGTTCCGGCGCCGGGTCGACTCGCTGCGGGACGGGGCCACCGAGGTGCGCTGGTACCCGTTCTGACGGGCGCCTCCGGTACCCGCGGCGGCGCGGGGCCGCCACCGGGGCGAGTGTGAGAAGACTCTTACGGCGGTTCGGTCCGGTCGGCAACCGGTGCACGTACGATCGGCGTCCTATCGGACAGTCATCCTGACCCGAGAGATCGGCACCGTACTCGCACCTCAGGAGCCGCCGCCATGCACCGGACCGCCCGCCGCCCCTCCGCCCCGAACCGACTGTCCCGATCCCGGCGCCGGCTGCTCGCGGGCTGTGCCGCGGTGGCCGCCGCCCTGGGGCTGGCCGCGTGCGGGACCGCCAGCGGGGCGCTCCAGCCGCCGAGCGCGGCGGCGACCTCCGGGACGGCGTCCCCGGCCGACGCCCGGCCGAGCGGGACGGCGGCGACCGCCCTCACGCCGACCCCCGGCTCCGACGCCGTACCGCCGGGCGCGGGCTCCCCGGCGGCCTCCCCCGCCTCCCCTTCCTCCCCGTCGGCGCCGGCCAAGCCGCACCCGACCGCGGCCACCGGCACGCCCCTCTCCGCCACGCCCACCGCGCCGGCCACCCCGACCGCACCGGCCGCCGACCCGTCCTCGCCCGCCGCGCCGCCCCCGCACACCGGGGCGGGCACCGTGATCGGCTCCACCGCCTCCGGCGGCCGCACCGTCGCGCTCACCTTCGACGACGGCCCCGGCCCCGCCACCGGCCAGGTCCTCGACCTGCTGGCCCAGTACCACGCCAAGGCCACCTTCTGCCAGATCGGCCAGAACGCCGCCGCCAACCCCGCCATGGTCAAGCGGATCCTGGCCGCCGGGCACCGGCTCTGCGACCACAGCGTCCACCACCCGCAGCCCTTCGCCAAGCTCCCCCACGACAAGGCCGCGTACGAGATCACCGCCGCCCGGAACATGATCCTCCAGGCGGGCGGCCCCGGCACCGAGGTCGGCTGGTTCCGCGCCCCGGGCGGCGGCTTCAACGCCGACAACGAGCACATCACCGCGAGCCTCGGGATGTCCTCGCTCGGCTGGTCCGTCGACCCGCGCGACTGGGCCCGCCCGGGGACGCCGGCGATCGTCTCGGCCGTGCAGAAGCAGCTCAAGCCCGGTGGCGTGGTCCTGATGCACGACGGGGGCGGCGACCGCGGCCAGACCGTGGCCGCGCTCAAGCAGCTGCTGCCCTGGCTGGTCGCCCAGGGCTACACCTTCGACTTCCCTGCCGCGTAGGGCCGTCGGGGCCCGCCGCCGCGGAGTTTCCCCCTCGTTCACCGACCGGACGGCGGGCGCGCGTACCGCCCGCCCCGGCCGTCGCACTAGCCTCCGGGCATGACTGCCGGTCCCCCGTCGAGCAAGCAACTCCCGTACCTGGAACCGCGCCTGGGCTTCGGCCGGGCGGTCGCGGCACTGCTCCTGCTGGCGCTGTGCGCGGTGGCCGGCCGGCTGTTCGCGGCCGGGGTGGTCGCCTACCGGGAGCCGGAGACCTGCACCCAGCAGCTCTGCCTCGGCTCGGCCGCCACCCAGGCGTACTGGGCCGGCGCCCTGTTCTGCTGGCTGACCGGCATGCTGGCGGCGGGCCGGGTCGGCCGCTCCCCCGGAGCCGGGGCCCCGAACCGGCTTCCCCCTGGCGGCATGCTCTTCCTCGCCCTGCTGCTCGGGCCGCTCGGCGCGGCCTTCGGCCCCGGCGGACCGTACCGGCCCGCCCTGCCCGCCCTCGTGATCCTGGCGGCGCTCACCCTGCCGCTGGTCGTCCACTCCGAGTCCCGGCTCCGCGCGCAGCACCGCGCCTACCGCGCCGCCCGGACGGTCGCCGACCGGCTCGCCGCCCACGGGGTGAGCACCGCCGGCACCGTCACCGCCGTCCAGCCCGGCGAGCCCAGCGGCTACGCCCAGCCCCAGTTCCGGCTCACCGTCGGCTACACGACCCCCGACGGCGTCCAGCGCAGCCTGGTCTGCGCGATCCGCATCCAGGCCTACCTCGCGCCGAGGGTCGGACAGCTGATGACCGTCCGCTACGACCCGCTCGCGCCGGACACCGCCGAGGCCGCCATCGTGCCCCCGCCGGGGGGTGTCCGACCGCAGGCCTAGGTGTTCCGTCCCGTGAGGTCGGGGACGCGGCCGGCGGGCCTCACCGGGCGGGCCAGCGCGGGTCGACCACCGCCTGCGGGTCCTTGCCGCGGCGCAGCCAGGCCTGGAGGCCCTCGGCCCACTGCCGGTACCAGTCGATCTGCCGGCGGTGCAGCTCCGCGAGCGGCACCGCCCCCACCTCGGCCGGGTAGCGCCCGGCCAGCGCGACGGCGACCCGGACGGCGGCCAGCGCGTCGCTGCCCGCCTCGTGGGCGTCCGTCAGCTCCACCCCGTACAGCTCGCAGACCCGTTGCAGGGTGCGCGAGCCCTTGCGGTACTTGTCCACGGCCCGGTCGATCACCAGCGCGTCCAGCACCGGCCCGACCGGCCGCCCGAGGCGCTCGGCGAGCGTCGCCAGCCCGTGCCGGCGCAGCTCGGCGTCGAGCAGCGACAGGTCGAACGGCGCGTTGAACGCCACGACCGGCCGCCCGGCGGCGATCCGCTCGCACAGCGCGGCGGCTATCTCCTCCACCGCCTCCTTCGCCGGCCTGCCCTTGCTCCGCGCCACCTCGTCCCCGATCCCGTGGATCGCCTCCGCCTCGGCGGGTATCGGCACCCCCGGGTCGATCAGCCAGTGCGCGGCGTCCACCCGGGCGGCCCCGACGGTGTCCACGAGCGCGGCCGTGACGATGCGGTCCACGGCCGGGTCGGTGCCCGTGGTCTCCAGGTCGAAGCCGACCAGTGGCTGCTGCCACCAGCTCATCAGGTGTGTCCTTCCGTCCTGCCTCTCGAAACAGCCCCTATCATCACCCGCCCCACCGACAACCCGTCCCGCGGGGAGCCCGATCATGGACCCGATCGCCCTACGCTGTCCCTCGGACCCGCACGAAGGAGCCGACCATGAGTACCGCCCCGAACCTGCCCGTGCCCCCTCACCGGCACGACGAGCCCCATCCGCTGCGGACCATCAGAGAGATCCGCGGGTCACTGCCCGAGGACCAGGTCGAACACTTCGACGCCGAGCTCGCCGACACCGACATCGACGCGCTTCCCGCGATGCTGCACCGCTGGGCGACGCTGGGCACCGACGGCTTCCTGGACTTCCTCCTGACGACGCCCTTCGACGGGCTGGAGTTCGGGGCGCGCTCCTACGACGACGAGGGCGACCCCGAGTGACCTATCTGCTGGACACGAACGTGGTCGCCGAAATCACCACGCGGCCGAAGCCGGCCCCCGCCGTCATCGCATGGGCCCGGTCCGTCCCGGCCACCGAGCACTCCCTCAGCGTCATCACCGTCGCGGAGATCGAGGCAGGCGTCAGAGCCGTCTCCGACCCGGCGCGTCAGGCCGCTCTCGGACGGGTCCTCGACGGCCTCCGGGCGGAGTACGAGGGGCGGATCGCCGTCATCGGAGAGCGGGAGGCCGCCGCATACCTCTCCGTTCACCGTCGACTCAAGAGCCTCGGGGCCACCATCGATCCGCCCGACGCGCTGATCGCGGCCACGGCCATCGCGAACGGCTGGACGCTCGTCAGCCGCAACGTCAAGCACCTGGCGCGGACCGGTGCGACCGTGCTGAACCCGTGGACGTACTGACAGCCCGTCACGCCCGACCCGGCCGGGCGTGACGGGAGGCACGCGCTACCGGGCCGGGGGCCGGGTGGGGAGGGCGAGGCGGGTGGGGAGGACGCTGGAGGCGACGGCGAGCAGCAGGCACAGGAGGGTGCTCACGGCGAGCGGGGTCCAGGGCAGGCGGAGGGGGACGGCGGCCTGGCCGGCCAGGACGCGGTGGTCGAGCAGCGCGGTGGTGCCGTACTGGGTGAGCGCGGTGACGGCGAGGGCGAGCAGGGCGGCGGTGGCGACGACCAGGGCGGCCTCCAGTGCGACCATCCACGTCACCTGGCGGCGCACCGTCCCGGCCAGCCGCAGGACGGCGAAGTCGCGGCGGCGGTCGGCGGTGCTCATCACCATGGTGTTGACGATGGCGATCAGCGCGTAGAGCAGGGCGGGCCCGAGGATGGTGGTGGTGGCGATCCAGGCGTAGTGGGCGCCGGGGTCGGGTCCTGGGTCGCGGGCGTCGGTGAGGGTGCCGCCGAGCCGGTCGGCCGGTTCGGCGTCGAGGTGGACGGCGGCGGGGCGGGCGTCGGCGAGGTGGCCGGCGGTGGCCTCGCCGCTGAGCAGGACCTCGTCCAGGCCGAGCTGGGTGCGGTAGACCAGGGCGAGCCGCAGGCTGGTGACGGTGCCGTCGGCGAGGCGCAGGTTGACCTGGTCGCCGAGCTTCCAGCCGTGGCCGCGGGCCTGGTCGGTGGAGGCGGCGAGGGTGGCGCCGTGCAGGTCGGCGGCGCTGCCGTCGACGGCGGGCAGGGTCCAGGCGGTGGCGAGGTCGCCGTCGACGACGGTGGCGGCGGAGGGCACGCTCGCGGGCGAGTCCTCGCCGTGGTCGTCGAAGTCGGCGGTGGCGGCGCCGAGGCCGGTGACCACGGTGGCGGTGGTGGCGGTGGCGTGCAGGTCGGGCCGGGCGGCGGTGAGCCGCTGGGCGGCGTCGGCGGGCAGCGGGGCGGCGCCGGGGCGCAGCACGTACCGGGCGGCGGTGGTGGCCCGGTTCTGGGCGGTCATGGCGTCGGCGAAGGCGGCGGTGGAGCCGATCACGGTGCCGGTGAGCGCGATGGTGAGGAAGGCCGGGGTGGCGGTGGAGACGGTGCGGCGCACGGCGGTGAGGGCGTTCTGCCGGGCGAGCAGCGGGGCGGCGGCGACGGCCCGGGTGAGCGGGGCGCTGAGCAGCCGCAGCAGCGGCGGTACGACGGCCGGTGCGAACAGGGCGAGCGCGGTGATGGCGAGCAGGTCGGCGCCGAGGACCCACTGGGAGGCGAGTTGCGGGTCGGCGGGCTGGTCGCCGGGGGCGGCGGGCAGGGTGGGCGCGGCCAGGTAGTAGCCGACGGTGGCGGCCAGGGCGGTCAGGCCGAGCAGCGCGCCGGTCCAGCGCAGCGGGGTCATGACCCGGCGGTCGGCGGCGGCGTCGCCGAGCGCCTCGACCGCGCGCACCCGGCCGGCCCGCAGGGCGGCGGTGACGGCGCCGAGCAGGGCGACGAGCAGGCCGACGGCGGCGGCGAGCAGCATCGGCCCGGCGGCGGGGCGCGCGGTGAACCCGTCGGGGGCGGCGCCGCGGGCGGCCAGCCAGGCGGCGAGGGCGGGGGCGCCGGGCAGCGAGAGCAGGCAGCCGCTGACGGCGGCGGCGAGGGCGACGACGGCGGCCTCGCCGGTGATCAGCTGGACGATCTGCCGCGGTGTGGCGCCGACGGCGCGCAGCATCGCGATCTCCTGGCGGCGCTGGGCGACGGCGAAGGCGAAGGTTCCGGCGACGACGAAGACCGCGACGAAGGCGGCCATCGCGGCGGTGAACTGGAGCACCTTGTGCAGGGAGGGCGCGCCGAGCGGGGAGTCGTCGCCGGCGGTCTCGTTCAGCAGGCTGCCGGTGGTGGCGACGAGCAGGACGCCGAGGGTGAGGGCGACGTAGGAGCCGGCGAAGGCGGCCTTGCGGCGGCGCAGGCTCGCGGCGGCGACGGGCAGCAGGGTGAGCGGTGAGGTCATGCCGCCGTCTCCAGGGCGGTCATCCGCTCGGCGACCTGCTGGGCGGTGGGGCGGGGCAGGTCGTCGACGATCCGGCCGTCGGCGAGGAAGAGGACGCGGTCGGCGTAGCCGGCGGCGACGGGGTCGTGGGTGACCATGACGGTGCTCTGGCCCTCGCGGTCGACGAGGTCGCGCAGCAGGGCGAGGACGTCCCGGCTGCTGGCGGAGTCGAGGGCGCCGGTCGGCTCGTCGGCGAACAGCATCCGGGGCCGGGTGATCAGGGCGCGGGCGATGGCGACGCGCTGCTGCTGGCCGCCGGAGAGCTGGGAGGGCAGGTGTCCGGTGCGCTCGCCGAGGCCGACCTGGGCGAGGGCCTGGCGCACCTGCGCGGGGACGGGTCGGCGGCCGGCCAGCCGCAGCGGCAGGCCGACGTTCTGTTCGGCGGTGAGCGAGCCGACCAGGTTGAAGGCCTGGAAGACGAAGCCGATCCGTTCGCGGCGCAGCACCGTCAGTTCGGTCTCGCCCATCCCGGAGAGGTCGGTCCCGTCCAGGGTCACCCGGCCGCTGTCGGGCCGGTCGAGGCCGGCGCAGCACTGGAGCAGGGTGCTCTTGCCGGAGCCGGAGGGGCCCATGACGGCGGTGAAGCCGCCGCGGGCGAACTCGACGTCCACCCCTCTGAGTGCCCGTACGGCCTCCGGCCCGGTTCCGTAGGTGCGGTGTACGTCGTCGAGGCGCAGTACGGCCCCGCTCTCCCCCGTGATCTTCACGGGGGCTACACCTACCACGGGGGTCACGGCCCTGACCAGGGCGTTTGGGGGAATCGTTATGCCGTCAGCCGCCCTGCCCCGGCGCGGACTTCGGCTTCGCGGACTCCGGTCCCGCCGACGGGGCGGTGCAGGTGGACGTCGACCGGGTCCTCGTGGACGACGGTGAAGCCGTGGCGTTCGTACAGCCGCTGGGCGGCGCTGCCGCGGAGGACGATGAGGCGAAACGGTTCTCCGGCGGCGTCGGCCTCGGCGAGGAGGTGGCGCAGGACGGCGGTGCCCAGGCCCCGCCCCTGGAGGTGCGGGGCCAGGTAGAACAGCTCCAGGTGGCGTCCGCCCCGCTCGTCGGGGCGGACGGTGACGCAGCCGGCGAAGGCCCGGTCGACCAGGAGCACGGAGGTGTACCTGGTCGAGAAGGACGCCCGCACCCGCTCGCGGGAGCGGGCCGGGTCCCAGCGGCCGAGGCGTTCCAGGTCGGCGCGCATGACCCGGGCCTTGAGGTCCGTGACGGGTTCGAGGTCGTCGGGGGTGGCGGGGCGCAGGCTCCAGGCGGGGTCGCTGTTCACGGCCCGCAGTCTGGCAGCCGCGCCGCCGCCCCGACCAACCGGCCTAGGAGACGGACCGGGAGTCGGCCCAGATGCCCTCGAACTCCTCGCGGTAGACCTCCAGCAGTCCGGGCTCGGTGCCGCCGGGCTGCTGGCCGGCGCCGCCGCGCAGGACCAGGGCCGGGGACTCCATGCCGCGGGCACGGCGCAGGTAGGGCTGGATGACGCCGAGGTCGCGGCCCTGGCGGCGGCCGCCCGCCTGGCCGGGCGTGCGGGGGCCCTCGACCAGGTAGGCGGTGAAGCGCGGGGTCTCGTCGAAGACCCGGATCTCGAAGCCGCCCTGGTCCCGCAGCCGGGCCCGGACCCGCCGTACGTGCATGATGTTCATCTCGATGGAGCGGGACAACTCGCTGCGCCCGAGGCCGAGTTCGCGTTCGCGGCGGCGGACGGCACTGCTCGCCGGGTTGAGGAAGAGCAGCCGGACCCGGCAGCCTTCGCCGGCGAGGCGCACCAGGCGCTTGCCGGTGTAGTTCTGGCAGAGCATGCCGAGGCCGATGCCGAGCGCGTCCAGCCGCCGGGCGCCGTCCAGTAGATCCTCGACGGGCAGGTCGCGCTGGAGCCGGACCCGGTCGGCGTGGACGGCGACGACGTCCGCGTACCGGCCGGCCACCAGGGACTCGACGACGTCGGCGGGCACCCCGCCGGCGCCGCCGTCCAGGACGGCCAGCAGCCGGGCGGCGGCGCGTTCGGTCTGGGCCAGCACGGTCTGGGTGAGCACCCGGTTGCGGGAGACGACGTGCCGGGCCACCTCCAGTTCGTCCAGCGCCAGTTCGATCTCGCGCCGGTCGGCGAGGTACGGCTCGAAGCAGGGCCAGTGCTGCACCATCAGCTCGCGCAGCTGGGGCAGGGTGAGGAAGACCAGCGGGTCGTCGTCGGCGGGGTCGAGCAGGTAGCCCTTGCGGCGGCTGACCTCGCGCACGGCGCCGGCCCGGTGCGCCCACTCCTCGCCGGCCGGGCCGGCCGCGGCGGTGACCCAGTCCTCGCCGTGGGCGGGGGCGTAGATCGGGTGCAGCACCTCGTCGACGAGGGCGCGCAGCCGCTGCTCGACCAGGTTGAGCCAGACATAGGCGCGGCCGGAGAGCCGCACCCGCTGGTAGGCGTCCTCCCACTCGGCGGCCGACCAGGCCAGGGCGGGTATCTCGACGGGGCCGCTCTGGGCGGGCACCAGGGCCCGGCCGGTCAGGGTGGGGCGCATGACCACCGTGGGCGCCTCGCTGCGGGCCGCGCCCCGGCCGGGCCCGTCGGGCCCGGTGCCGCGGCCGCCGGCGGGGAACACCATGCGCCACCTCATCTGGTCGCCGCACCGACCCCCGCGGGCGCGGGGACCGTTGACGGGCTGTCGGGAGTCGGCCCAGGCGGCCGGACGATCAAGGGTACTGCCCGTCGCGAGCCGCCCGCAGCCGGATGCCCGGGGGCTCTCCCGCACCACCGGGAGCACTCTTCACACGAATGCCCGACGGGCGCTCGTTCGGCCCAACCCGGGCCGGATCTCCCGGACGCCGGGGGAGGGCTCGGGGAGTATGCGCTGTGCCGCGCGTCACGGCGACTGTGCCGTGCGTCACGGCGCACGCTTGCGCACATGCCCGGCCGTCCGGCCGGGAAGAGAGCGTCCGGGTCCGGGCGGACGGCTGGGCCATTCATCGGACTACACGTCAGTTTCCGTCGGCAGCAAGGAAGTTGAGGAGTCATGCAGGTCTGGCCCGGTACTCCCTACCCGCTCGGCGCCACCTACGACGGGGCCGGCGTCAACTTCGCGGTGTTCTCCGAGAGCGCCGACCGGATCGAGCTGTGCCTGATCGCCGAGGACGGCTCCGAGACGGCCGTCGAGCTGCGCGAGACGGACGCCTTCGTCCGGCACGCCTACCTCCCGGGCATCCAGCCCGGCCAGCGCTACGGCTTCCGCGTGCACGGCCCGTACAACCCGGGCCTGGGCCAGCGGCACAACAGCGCCAAGCTGCTCCTGGACCCGTACGCCAAGGCGATGAGCGGCCACATCGACTGGGACGAGTCGGTCTACGGCTACCACTTCGGCGCCCCCGAGCGCCGCAACGACCTCGACTCCGCCCCGCACACCATGCACTCGGTGGTCGTCAACCCGTACTTCGACTGGGGCACCGACCGCCCGCCGCGCACCGACTACCACCGCACCGTCATCTACGAGGCCCACGTCAAGGGCCTCACCCGGCTGCACCCGGGCATCCCCGAGGAGATCCGCGGGACGTACGCGGGCCTGGCCCACCCGGCGGTGATCGAGCACCTGGCCAAGCTCGGCGTCACCGCGATCGAGCTGATGCCGGTGCACCAGTTCGTCCGCGACCACCGGCTGCGGGACCTGGGCCTGGCCAACTACTGGGGCTACAACACCGTCGGCTTCTTCGCCCCGCACTCCTCCTACTCCTCCACCGGCGACCGCGGCCAGCAGGTGCAGGAGTTCAAGTCCATGGTCAAGGCGCTGCACGCGGCCGGGATCGAGGTGATCCTGGACGTCGTCTACAACCACACCGCCGAGGGCAACCACCTGGGGCCGACACTGTCGCTGCGCGGCCTGGACAACGTCTCCTACTACCGCCTCGCCCGGGACCAGCGCTTCTACGAGGACACCACCGGCACCGGCAACAGCCTGCTGATGCGCAGCCCGCACGTGCTCCAGCTGATCATGGACTCGCTGCGCTACTGGGTCACCGAGATGCACGTCGACGGCTTCCGCTTCGACCTCGCCGCCACCCTCGCCCGGCAGTTCCACGAGGTGGACCGGCTCTCCTCCTTCTTCGACCTGGTCCAGCAGGACCCGGTGGTCTCCCAGGCCAAGCTGATCGCCGAGCCCTGGGACCTCGGCGAGGGCGGCTACCAGGTGGGCAACTTCCCTCCGCTGTGGACGGAGTGGAACGGCATGTACCGGGACACCGTGCGGGACCTGTGGCGCGGCGAGACCGCCGCCCTCGCCGAGTTCGGCTCCCGGCTCACCGGCTCCTCCGACCTCTACCAGGACGACGGCCGCCGGCCGATCGCCTCGATCAACTTCGTGACCTGCCACGACGGTTTCACCCTGCGCGACCTGGTCTCGTACAACGAGAAGCACAACCAGGCCAACGGCGAGGAGAACCGGGACGGCGAGTCCTTCAACCGCTCCTGGAACTGCGGCGTCGAGGGTCCCTCCGCCGACCCGGCCGTCGAGGAGCTGCGGGCGCGCCAGCAGCGCAACCTCATCGCCACCCTGATGCTCTCCCAGGGCGTGCCGATGCTCTCGCACGGCGACGAGCTCGGCCGCACCCAGCTGGGCAACAACAACGCCTACTGCCAGGACAACGAGCTCACCTGGGTGCACTGGCCGCAGGACGACGGGCCGCAGGCACGGCTGCTGGAGTTCACCCAGGGGATGATCTGGCTGCGCCGCGACCACCCGGTGTTCCGGCGGCGGCGGTTCTTCCACGGCCGGCCGGTGTCCGGGCGGCCGGGGGCGGCCGGGCCCGCCTCCGCCGTACCGGGCCGGGGCGGGCACGGCGGAGGCGCGCAAAGCCCGGGCGGGCCGGCCGTCGGCGGGTTCGACGACCTCACCGACATCGCCTGGTTCACCCCGGCCGGGGAGGAGATGACCAAGCGCAACTGGGGCGCCAGCTACGCCAAGTCGCTGACCGTCTTCCTCAACGGCTACGCGATCTCCGAGCCGGACCGGCGCGGCGGGCGGATCGTCGACGACTCCTTCCTGCTGCTGTTCAACGCCCACTTCGAGCCGCTGGAGTTCACCGTGCCCGCCGACCACGGGCAGGAGTGGCAGGTCGTGGTCGACACCGCCCGGTCCCGGCTGCCCGCCCCGGGGACGGGCGCCCGGGTCAAGGCCGGGGACTCCCTCTGGCTCACCGACCGCTCGCTGATGGTGCTGCAACGGCCCGCGTAGCACGGTGACGGCGGCCCCGGACCGGCTCGTACGGGGGCGCGCGGCGCCGTCGGACGGCCGGGGCGGTCACCTGTTCGGGTCAGCAGCGGGTCTTGGCGGCGGCCTCCCCCGGGTACCTATGGAGCTATGACCCCCGCCGCCGAGCCCGCGCAGCCCCGCCCGGCCGCCGCCGTCCCCTCGTCGTCGTACCGCCTCCAGCTCCAGCCCGGCTTCACCCTCCGCGACGCCACCGCCGCCGTCCCCTACCTGGCCGCCCTCGGCGTCTCCCACCTGCACCTCTCCCCGCTGCTGGAGGCCGTCCCCGGCTCCACCCACGGCTACGACACCGTCGACCACACCCGGATCAGCGAGCAGCTCGGCGGCGAACCGGCGCTGCGCGCGCTGGCCGCCGAGGCGCACCGCCACGGCCTGCGGCTGATCGCCGACGTGGTGCCCAACCACATGGCCGTGCCCGCCCCCGAACGGCTCAACCGGCCGCTGTGGCAGGTGCTGCGCGACGGGCCCGACTCGCCGTACGCGCACTGGTTCGACATCGACTGGACCGCCCAGCCGGGCCCCGCCGACGCCCCCGGGCGCGGACGGGTGCTGCTGCCGCTGCTCGGCGACCGGCTCGGCGCCGTGCTGGACCGGCTCACCGTGGACGGCGACACCCTGCGCTACCACGAGCACGAGCTGCCGCTGCGCCCCGGCACCTCCGGGCTCCCATTGGAGGAGCTGCTCGCCCGCCAGTGGTACCGGCTCGCCTGGTGGCGCCTGGCCCGCACCGAGCTCAACTACCGGCGCTTCTTCACCGTCAACGAGCTGATCGCGCTGCGCGCCGAGGACCCGGAGGTGTTCGCCGCCACCCACGCCGTCCTGCTCGCCCTGCACGCCGACGGCGTCCTGGACGGCTTCCGGATCGACCACCCCGACGGGCTCGCCGACCCGCGCGGCTACCTGCGGCGCCTGGCCGACGCCACCGGCGGCGCGTACGTGGTGGTCGAGAAGATCCTCACCGGCGAGGAGCGGCTGCCCGAGGACTGGCCGGTGGCCGGCACCACCGGCTACGACGCGCTGCGCCGGATCGACGGCGTGCTCCTCGACCACGCGGGCGCCTGCCGGCTGGCCGGGGCGTACGAGTCCTTCCTGCACGGCGGCCCGGTCCGGGACCTCTGCGCGGACCCGCACCCCGCGGTCGCCGAGGCCCGGCGCGGGCGGGCCGACATGACCGGGCCGGACGGCGAACTCGCCGCCGAGGTCGAGCGGCTGGTCCGGATCGCGCTGCGGATCGGCGCCGCCGAGCCCGCGCACGCCGACCACGCGCCGGGGCAGCTGCGCGCGGCGCTCGGCCGGCTGCTCACCGGCTACCCGGCGTACCGGCCGTACGCCCGGCCCGGCGAGGCCGTCCCGGCCGCCTCGGCGCGGCAGCTGCGGGCCGCCCTGGACGGCTCCGCCGACCCGACCGACCGGCTGGTGGCCGCGCTCGCGCTCGGGGAGCTGGGCCGCGGCGCGGACAAGGACGAGTTCTGCGCGCGCTTCGCCCAGACCGCCGCCGCGGTGGCCGCCAAGGGCGTCGAGGACACCGCCTTCTACCGCTGGAACGCCCTGCCCGGCCTCAACGAGGTCGGCGGCGAGCCGGCCCGGCCCGGACTGCACCCGGCGGAGTTCCACGACTGGTGCCGCGCCCAGGAACGCACCTGGCCGCACGGCATGACGGTGCTCTCCACCCACGACACCAAGCGCAGCGCCGACGCCCGGGCCCGGCTCGCCGTGCTCGCCGAGCGGCCGGACGCCTGGGCCGCCGAGGTCGACGCCTGGTCCACCGCCGCGGGCCCCGCCGCGCCCGGCCTCGACCGGGACGCCGACTGGCTGCTCTGGCACACCCTGGTCGCCGCCTGGCCGATCGACCCGGACCGGCTGGCCGCCGCCCTGCTCAAGGCCGTCCGCGAGGCCAAGCTGCACACCTCCTGGACCGCCCCCGACCCCCGCTACGAGCGGGCCCTGGAGCAGCGCGCCCGCTCCGTCCACGGCAACCCCGGGCTGCTCCCCCGGGTCGAGGGCGCCGTGCACGCCCTCGCCCCGTACGCCCGCGCCAACACCCTGGCCGCCGCGCTGCTGCACCTCACCGTGCCGGGCGTGCCGGACCTCTACCAGGGCGGCGAGGAGCCGCTGTACACCCTGGTGGACCCGGACAACCGGGGCGTGGTGGACCTCGGCGCGCTGGCCGTGCGGCTCACCGACGCGGCCGCGCCGCGCCCCGGCGACCTCGCCCGGGAGAAGCTGCACCTCACCGCCACCGCGCTGCACCTGCGCCGCTCCCGGCCGCTCGGCTCCTACCGCCCGCTGCCCGCCGCCGGCCCGGCCGGCGACCACCTGCTGGCCTTCGCCCGGGGCGCGGACGTGGTCACCGCCGTCACCCGGCTGCCGTACGGGCTGGAGCGGGCCGGCGGCTGGCGCGACACCGTGCTGGAGCTGCCGGCGGGCGGGCCGTGGACGGACGAGCTGACGGGGCGGGGCTTCCCGGCGGGCGCGGTGCCGGTCGCGGAGCTGCTGACGGCGCTGCCGGTGGCGCTGCTGACGAGGAGGGGCTGATGCCGGTCTACCAGGTGTGGGCGCCCCGCGCCGCCACCCGGGTACGGGTCGAAGTCGACGGCACGGCCCACGAGTTGGCCCGCTGCCCGGACCGGGACGGCTGGTGGTCCGGCGGGGCCCCGGCGGGCGACTACGCCTTCCGGCTGGACGACGGCCCGCCGCTGCCCGACCCGCGCTCGGCCCGGCAGCCGTACGGCCCGGACGGGCCCAGCCGCGCCGTGGACCACGCCGGGTTCCGCTGGTCGCGGACCGGCTGGCACGGCCGGGCACTGCCCGGCGCGGTGCTGTACGAGCTGCACGTGGGCACCTTCACCCCCCGCGGCACCTTCGAGGCCGCCGCCGAACACCTGGACCACCTGGTCGAGTTGGGCGTGGACTTCGTCGAGCTGATGCCGGTCTGCCCGTTCCCCGGCAAGCACGGCTGGGGCTACGACGGGGTCTCGCTCTGGGCCGTCCACGAGCCCTACGGCGGGCCCGAGGGGCTCAAGCGCTTCGTGGACGCCGCCCACCGCAAGGGCCTCGGGGTGGTGCTGGACGTCGTCCACAACCACCTCGGCCCGTCGGGCAACTACCTTCCCGCGTACGGGCCGTACTTCACCGACCGGCACCACACCCCGTGGGGCGCGGCGGTCAACCTGGACGCGCCCGGCTCGGACGAGGTGCGCGCCTACCTGATCGGCAGCGCGCTGGCCTGGCTGCGCGACTACCGGATCGACGGGCTGCGGCTGGACGCCGTGCACGCCCTCGCGGACGACCGGGCCGTCCACTTCCTGGAGGAACTCTCCACCGAGGTAGGGAAGTTGGCGGCCGCCACCAACCGGCCGCTGTTCCTGGTCGCCGAGTCCGACCGCAACAACCCGGCCACCACCACCCCGCGCGAGGCGGGCGGGCAGGGCCTCACCGCCCAGTGGAGCGACGACTTCCACCACGCCCTGCACTGCGCGCTCACCGGCGAATCCCACGGCTACTACCGGGACTTCGCCCGCGAGCCGCTCGCCGCCCTCGCCCGGACGCTCACCCGGGGGTTCTTCCACGACGGCACCTGGTCCTCCTTCCGCGGCCGCACCCACGGGCGCCCGTTCACCCCGCTCGACGCGGGCCACCGGCTGCTCGGCTACCTCCAGACCCACGACCAGATCGGCAACCGGGCGCTCGGCGACCGCGTCTCGGCCGGCCTCTCCCCCGGCCGGCTCGCCTGCGGCGCGGCCCTGGTGCTCACCTCGCCGTTCACCCCGATGCTCTTCATGGGCGAGGAGTGGGGCGCCGCCACCCCCTGGCAGTACTTCACCGACCACACCGACCCGGACCTCGCCGAGGCCGTCCGACAGGGCCGGCGGCGGGAGTTCGCCGAGCATGGCTGGGCCGCCGAGGCCGTCCCCGATCCGCAGGAACCCGCCACCGTGCTGCGCTCGGTCCTCGACTGGACCGAGCTCCGGCGCGCCCCGCACAGCGAACTCCTCGCCTGGTACCGGCAGTTGATCCGGCTGCGGCGCGAGCGGCCGGAACTGTCCGACCCCGACCTCGGCGCGGTGCGGGCGACCCACGACGAGGCGGCGGGCCTGCTGGTGGTGCACCGGGGGCCGTACCGGATCGCCGTCAACCTCGGGCCGCGGGAGGCCGCGCTGCCGCTGGGGGCCGCCGGGCGCGAGGTGGTCGCGGCCTTCGGGGCGGCGGAACTGGAGGGGACGGCGGTGCGGGTGGCGGCGGACGCGGTGGCGATCGTGCTGACCTGAGCCGTCGGCCGACCCGACCGGCTCACCCGGCCGGCTACCAGAGGAAGGTGCCGATCCGCTCCCGCAGCGACGGGGCGTCCAGGCCGTAGGCGGCCAGGTGCTCCTCGATCGAGCCGTAGTGCCGGTGCTCCTCGCGCGGCACGCCCAGGCCCAGCACCCGGTGCGGACGGTCGGCGAGCGCCGCGTGCGCCTCGTTGGCGGAGGTGCCCGCCAGGTACGGCTCGACCAGCACCACATCCGCCCGGTCGCCGAGCGCCGCGCGCAGCCCGGCGGCGTCGAAGGGGCGCACCGTCGCCGCGTACAGCACGGTGACGTCCAGGCCGCCGGTGGCCGCGAGCACCGCGTCCAGCATCGGCCCGACGGCGAGCACCACGCCGCGCGAGCCCGTCCGGACGGTGGCGAAGCGGCCCGGCTCGACCGGCACCGCGGCCGCGTTCTGGTGCCCCGAGAGCCGCACGTAGACGTTGCGGTCGCCGTCCGCGTAGGCGTGGCGCAGCAGCCGCTCGGCCTCGTCCGGGTGGCCGGGGACGTGGACCGTCCAGTCCGGCAGGGTGTCCAGCAGGGCGACGTCGCCCGGGGACATGTGGGTACGGCCGCCGGCCGGCCAGTCGTACGAGCCCGCCGCGCTCACCAGCACGGCGCCGACGCCCTGGTGGACGAGGTCCAGCTTGACCTGCTCGAAGGGCCGCTCGATCAGGAAGCTGGCGAAGGTGTGGGCGATCGGGCGCATCCCGGTGAGGGCCAGGCCGCCGGCCGCGCCGACCAGCAGCTGCTCGCGGATGCCGACGTTGACGACCCGGTCGGGGTGGCGCTCCTGGGCCGGGGCGAAGGCGGCCGCGGTGATGTCGGCGAGCACCACGGCCAGCCGGGGGTCCTCGTCCAGCAGGCGGGTGGTGACGTCCACGAAGCGGTCGCGCATGGTGTCCATCGGTGAAGTGCCTTTCGTTACTGGGGTGGTCGGCGGTCGGTGGTCGGGTCCGGCGGGGGCGGGCCGCCCGCTCAGGAGTCCTTGGGCTCGACCCGGGCGACCACCACGTGCGGGCGGCCCGGGTGCTCGGCGGTGTAGGCGCGGTGCAGCGCCTCGTGGTCGCGGCCGTCCACCGTCGCGGTCGACCAGCCCTCGGCCGCGAACCGCTGGGCGAGGCCGCCCTGCCAGCCGTGCGTGGCCGAGGAGTTGTCGATCACCACCACGTGCAGCCGGTCCAGTCCGTACGCCCCGGCGAAGGCCACCGCCTCGGCGTTGGAGCCCTCGTCGAACTCCGCGTCGCCGACCAGCACCCACACCGCCGGGTCGGTCAGGCCCTGCGCCCGCAGCCCGAGCGCGGTGCCGACGGCCAGCGGCAGGCCGTGCCCGAGCGAGCCGGAGGCGATCTCCACGCCGGGGACCAGCGTGCGGTCCGGGTGGTGGCCGAGCGGCGAGTCGTAGCCGCCGAAGCTCGGCAGCACCTCCGGGGAGATGAAGCCCTTGGCCGCCAGCACCGCGTAGTAGGCCATCGGGCCGTGGCCCTTGGAGAGCAGGAAGCGGTCCCGGTCCTGGGCCTCGGCGGTGGCGGGGGTGACCCGCAGCACCCGGTCGTACAGCACCCAGAGCGCGTCCAGGGTGGAGGTGGCGGCGGGGCCGTGCTTCTCGTCGCCGGTCATCAGGCCCATCAGGGCCGAAAGGTCCTCGAACCGGGCCCCGGTGGCGGTGCCCGCAGTCGCGTTCGTCGTCATGACCACGATGGTGCAACTTAAAGCCAGCTTGAGGTCAAGCGGTTACAGTGGGCTCCCATGACCGCCCATTCCGACGGCCGTCGGACCCCCGGCCCGCACCACACCGACCTGCTCACCATCGGCCAACTCGCCGACCGCAGCGGACTCGCCCCCTCCGCGCTGCGCTACTACGAGAGCCTCGACCTGATCCAGGCCACCCGCACCACCGGCGGCCAGCGCCGCTACACCCGCGGCACGCTGCGCCGGATCGCCTTCATCCGCGCCGCCCAGCGGGTCGGCCTCTCCCTGGACGAGGCCCGGGTCGCCCTCGACCGCCTCCCCGAACGCCCGGCCCCCAGCGGCACCGAGTGGGACCGGGTCGCCGGGTCCTGGCAGAGCCGGATCGACGAGCAGATCGCCGAACTGGAGCGGCTGAAGGCCAAGCTCACCGGCTGCATCGGCTGCGGCTGCCTCTCGCTGACCCGCTGCGCCCTCTACAACGCCGCCGACCGCGCCGGCGAGGCCGGCCCCGGCGCCCGCTACCTGCTCACCCGCGACCCGGACACCGGGCCCGAGCCGGTCCCGCCGGCCGTCGAGACCTGCGGCACCCGCCGGAGCCGGCGCTGAAAAGCCTTTGCGCTGCGGGTGCCCGCCTGCTTACGGTGCCGCCGTGCTGCCCTTGGTGCTGACGGACGAGGAGTGGGACGCGGTCGTCCCTGACGAGACGGTGATGCGCCCCGGCGCGGAGGCGCTCTGCGCCCGGCTGGGCCTCGCCGGCCTGCCCCTGGAGCGCTTCCCGGAAGGCTCCGTCCCGGTGTACGCGGTCGGCGACGCGCTCGTGCTCAAGCTGTTCCCGGCGGCCGGCGCCCGGGACGGCATCGTCGAGGAGCGCGTGCTCACCCGGTTGGACGGCGCCCTGCCGATCCCCACCCCGGCCCTCCACCAGGCCGGCGAGGACGCCAACGGCTGGCGCTACCTCCTGATGTCCCGGCTGCCCGGGCAGGGCCTCGCCCCGGCCTGGCCGCGCATCCCGCGGCCCGACCGCGAACGGATCGCCCGCCGCTGCGGCGAGGCGCTCGCCGCCCTGCACGCCCTCGACCCCGAACCGCTCGCCGACACCCTCGGGCCCGGCGACTGGCCGGCCTTCCTCGCGCGCCAACGGGCGGGCGCGGTGGACCGCCAGCGCGAGCGCGGGCTGGCCGAGGAGTGGCTGGAGCAGGTCCCGGACTTCCTCGCCGCCGCCCCGCTCCCCACCGCCCCCGGGCGCGCGCTGCTGCACACCGAGTTCATGCGCGAGCACCTGCTCACCGACCCCGCCGACGACTGGCGCCTCACCGGCCTGCTCGACTTCGAGCCCGCGATGATCGGCGACCCGGCCTACGACCTGGTCGCCGTCGGCCTCTTCACCACCCGGGCCGACCCGCACCTGCTCGGCCACCTGCTGGACACCTACGGCCGCGCCGTGGACCCGCGCCTGCTGATGGCGTACACGCTGCTCCACGTCTACAGCAACCTGCCGTGGTACCTCCGGGAGTTGAAGCCCTCGGCGCGGACGTTGGACGCCCTCGCCGAGGAGTGGTTCGGGGTTTCCTAGGGACGTTTTGCGGACACTTTTTTGCGACGCGGGTCAGGGACGCGGGTCGGTGCGCAGCAGGCTGTACCGGACGACGTCGCGCCACTCGCCGCCGCGGAAGGTCACCGCGCGCTGCACGCCCTCCCGGGTGAAGCCGAGCTTCTCCAGGACGCGCTGCTCCGCCAGGTTGCCCGCCTCGGTGTCCGCCTCCAGCCGCATCACCGGCGAATGCGCGAACAGGTAGTCCACCAGCAGCCGTTGGGCCCGGGTGCCGATCCCCCGCCCGCGCGCCCCCGGCACCAGCTGCACACCCAGGCTCCAGTACGGGGCGGACGGCCGCACCCCGCTGCGGTTGGCGGCGACGAAGCCGCCGAACCCGCCGTCGACGACGACCGCGAGCATCACCTGCTCGTCCTCCAGCAGCCCGCTCGCCGCCCAGCGACGACGGTGCCGCTGCGGGTCCCGCCAGCCGTACCACTGGAATTCACCCAGCGCCTGCGGATCGTTCACCAGCTCCTCGAGGGCGCCGAGGTCGGCCTCGACCATCGGGCGCAGGGTGACGCTTTCTTCGCTCATGTCGGCGTCAACGCAGGATCCGGTGGCACCGGTTCCTCATTCCGTCGGAAATTCCGCGCGCCTGCCCCGCGCCTGTCCCATCGCCTCGCGATTCACCGCGCCGGGCACGACGTCGGCGCCGCCTTCACAGGACGATCGAGCGGGCGAGCCGGACTCCGACGTCGTCGATCCGCAGGGTCGGGTGGCTGCGGCGGCGGACGGAGGCGCGGCAGCTCCAGTGCTCGTCGAACCAGCCGCCGCCGCGCAGGACGCGGTAGTCGCCGTACACCTCGGGGTCGTAGCGCTCCCAGCACCACTCCCAGACGTTGCCGAGCAGGTCGTACAACCCGTAGGCATTGGGGAGCAGTTCGCCCACTGGGTGCGGCCGCTCGTCCGAATTGCCGCGGTGCCAGGCGATCTCGTCCAGCGGGCCGTAGCGCGGGCCGTCCGTGCCGGCGCGGCAGGCGTGCTCCCACTCGGCCTCGGTGGGCAGCCGGTAGCCGCCGGCGGCACGGTCCCAGGAGACCTCCTCGCCGTCCACCCGGTAGGCGGGGGCGAGGCCTTCGCGCCGGGAGAGCTCGTTGCAGTAGTGGACGGCGTCGAACCAGGAGACGCTGTGCGCGGGACGCCGGTCGCCGCTCGCGCCCTCGTACTGCTCACGGGTCACCGGACAGGCCGCCAGCTCGTACGCGGCCACGTCGACGGCCCAACTGCGCTGGGTACGACGGTCGGAGAGGGTGACGCGGCCGGCCGGAACGGTGATCATCCACCGATCCTAGGCGGCGCCCCGCAGCAGGGCGATCGCGGACTGCTCGGCCAGCTCCTCCGCGTGCGGCGGCAGCGGCGCACCCGCGTGCAGGGGGCCGCGGACGACGGCGAGCGGCAGGCCGGTGACGGCCAGGGTGACCCGGTCGAGGTCCAGCGGCGTGGCGGCGCCGAGCCGCCCGGCCAGCCCGGCCAGGGCCTCCCGCACCCGGAGGCCGCCCTGCCGGTCGCGCAGCCGCTGCTCCTCGGACCACTCCGCCCGACCGAAGGCCTCCGGGCCGTGCAGCAGGACGACGGCCCGCTCCCGGTGGGCCCGGCACCAGGCGACGACCTGCCGGGCGAGCGCGCCCGCCGCGAGGTGCGGCTCCTCGTGCACGTCGATGGCGGGCAGGCAGGCGTCCTGGAACTCCTCGACCGTCCGCAGCCACAACTCGGCCAGCAGCGCGGCGCGTTGGGGGAAGCGGTGGTAGACCGACCCGTTGGGCGCGCCGCTCTCCCGGGCGACGGCGGACATGGTGACGGCGGCCGGCCCACCGGCGGCCGCGAGCCGTACGGCGGCGTCGAGGAGGGCGGATTCGTCATGGCGGGGTGGCCTGGGCATGTAGTAGAGAGTACTCTCCAATTCAATTGGAGGGGATCATCCAAAACCAGGAGGGGAGCCCCGGCATGGCCGTGCTCAACATCCACGAACGCACCGTCCCGGCACCGGCGGAGACCGTCGGCGCCCTCATCGACAGCCTCGCGAGCCCGGACGACCGGCTCTGGCCGGGCCCGCGCTGGCCCCGGATGCGGTTCGACCGCCCGCTCACCCCCGGCGCCACCGGCGGCCACGGCCCGGTCCGCTACACCGTCTCCCACTACGCGCCGGGCCAGTGGGTGCGCTTCCGCTTCGACGGCCCGCGCGGCTTCGACGGCCACCACGAGTTCACCGTCCACCCGGCGGGCGAGGCCACCGTGCTCCGCCACACCATCGCCATGCGCCTGCACGGCCCGGCCCTGCTCGCCTGGCCCCTCGCCTTCCGCTGGCTGCACGACGCCCTCCTGGAGGACTGCCTCGACCGGGCGGTACGGTCGGTCGGCGGCACCGTCCCCAACCCCGCCCACTGGAGCCCGTACGTCCGCCTCCTGCACCGCCTGATCCCCCACTGACCGGCGAAGGCCGGGGGGATCAGCCGGGCCGTTCACAGCCCGAACGGCCACGAGCACGCAGGGACACGGGCTACCGAGGCGACCGCTCAGCCTCGATCGCCGCCAGGATCCGCCGCCGGACGGCAGCCGAGGCCTCGGGCAGCCAGTACGCCAACTCCGCTTCGAGACGCCGCCGTTCGGAGCGGAGGAGCCGGGCGAGGCGCGTGCGGGAGCAGCGCAGAAACCACCAGCCCAGGATGCGGTCGATCACAAGGGCTCCCCGGTGGGCGAGTTCGCCCAGCGGATCCGCACCTCGCGGTCGCCGACCGGGATGACGACCACCGGACTTTCGGCGAGGTCTCGGATGGCGTCCCGCTCGGCACAGGGGCCGGTGAGGCGGCGCTCCAGCCGCCAGTACTCGAAGCGGGGCATCGGGACACGGCGGATCGCGATGTCGTAATCGGCCCTCATGCGGCCACCTCGCACCAGATGATCTTGCCGATCGGCTCACGCGGGCTGCAACCCCACGACTTGGCGATGGACTTGACGAGGTGCAGACCGCGCCCGGCCTCGACATGGAGGCCGGGCGCGACGAGGACGGGCGGCCGGTCGCGCATGGCGTCGTGCACCTCAACCCGAAGGCGGGTGGAGTCGACGTCGAGCGCGAGGTAGATGCGGTGCCCGGGCGGCGTCCCGTACAGAAGGGGCATTGGTCACGATGATGGCTCACCGTCACCACTCGCATGCACACTGGTAGCTGAACGTCCTGGAGGGGTTACGTAGATGGCAGTCGCAGTGCCAGCCGTGCGGTATCGACGCATCGCCGCCGAGCTGAGGAGGCTCCGCGAGCTGAAGAACCTGTCGGCCGAAGAGGTGGCCAGCAAGGTCGACGGCGTCAACCTGGTGAAGCTCAGCAGGTACGAGAACGCCCGGGTCCAGCTGAAGCCCGACGTCGTCCGGGCGCTGCTCGACTTCTACGAGTGCGACCCGGAGCTCAAAGAGGTCCTGGTCGAGATTCTTCGGGACAAGCGCCGGCCCGGCTGGATGGCCGGCTACGAGCAGCTGAACCCGCTCTACACGGATCTGATCCGCCTCGAAGAGACGGCCGTCGGCAACAAGTCCTACCAGTCCGCTTACATCCCCGGACTCCTGCAGACCCGCCACTACGCCCACGCCATCATCGCCAGCGGCGTGATAAACAAGCCCAGCATCGAAGAGCGCGTCGAAGTCCGGATCAACAGGCAGTCCGTCCTCACCCGGTCCGAGAACCCGCTGAAGCTGTGGGCCGTGATCCATGAATCGGCCCTGACGATGAGCGCCGCCCCGGGCGTGATGGCCGACCAGTTGGACAAGCTGCTCCAGTTCAGCCAACTCCCCAACATCAAGGTCCAGATCATGCCGGCCATGGCTCCGCCGCACCCCGGAATGACCGGGCCGTTCGCGCTCCTGGAGTTTCGACAGCGCGATCTCGACCTGGTCCTGCTCAGCGGAATGCTCAGCAGCGACTGGGTGGAGGATCCAGGCCAAGTCGACATCTATCGAGCGGCGTTCGACGAAATCATGGCAACCGCCTTGGATCTGGACCAGTCGCGCAACCTCATCGCACAGAAGAGAGAAACGCTCAAGTGACCCACTTCCCTGTCGCCTCCGCGCTCCCCACCCGCTGGAGGAAGGCAACCGCCAGCAACCCCAACGACGACTGCGTCGAGGTCGCCGACAGCATCACCGGCACCGTCCCGGTCCGCGACAGCAAGGACCCCCACGGCCCCGCCCTCGGCTTCACCCCCGAGGCCTGGCAGTCCTTCCTCACCGGCATCCGCACCAACGACTTCCCCACCACCCCCTGACCCGGCTCCCCCGGGCGGCCCCGCGCACCCCGCGGGGCCGCCCGCCACGTTCCAACCGTTAGCCGGGCCGTGGGCAAGTGGAATGCTCAGCAGCGACTGGGTGGAGGATCCTGGCCAAGTCGACATCTATCGAGCGGCGTTCGACGAAATCATGGCAACCGCCCTGTCCCTCGACGAGTCGCGCAACCTCATCACACAGAAGAGAGAAACGCTCAAGTGACCCACTTCCCTGTCGCCTCCGCACTCCCCGTGCAGTGGAAGAAGGCAACCGCCAGCAACCCCAACGACAACTGCGTCGAGGTCGCCGACAGCATCACTGGCACCGTCCCGGTCCGCGACAGCAAGGACCCCCACGGCCCCGCCCTCGGCTTCACCCCCGAAGCCTGGCAGTCCTTCCTCGCCGGCATCCGCACCAACGACTTCCCCACCACCCCCTGACCCGGTTTCCCCCGGGCGGCCCCGCGCACCCTGCGGGGCCGCCCGCCACGTTCCAACCGTTAGCCGGGCCGAGGGCAACATGCCCGACCACGAGGCGGGTTGTGTCTTGGGCGGCGAATTTCCAACAGGTGCCCAACCGTCGTTTTTCGGGCGGCCTCGTGCCGAGCACGAGGCCGCCCTCCAACTTGATGTCTGTGGCGACGTCACTCCCCGGACGCGCTCCGCAGGCCACCCCCCGGCTAAGTCGGGTGGCTACTCCCAGCGCCAGCCGTTGTTGTCCCGGCAGGTGAGAACACGGCCGTTGGCGTCGCTGCCGGTGTCGCCGTGGGCGCTGTTGGGGCAGATGCGACCCCGGACTATGCAGTTGCCCTTGGAATCCGTGGTGCAGGCTGACGCCTGGTGCTCCGAGGGTGCGGCGGGCTGCGGCGCGGGCGGGGCGTGCGTCGGAACCGGGGCGGGCGGGGCGGCGGGAGCGGGAGCGGCGGGAGCCGGGGCGGCCGGGGCTGGGGGTGCTGCGGGAACGCTCGGCACCACGGGATCGGCCGGTGCGGTCGCGGTCGGGGAGGCCGGGGCCGGGGCCGGGGCGGGGTCCGCCGGGGCGGGCGCGGCGCCTCCCGGGCAGTCCTCCTCGTTCTTCACCACGGACAGCGTCACCGTCGTGTCCTTCGCCGAGGGTTCCCCGGCGGCCGGCTGCTGGGAGCAGACCTTCCAGTGGCTCGGCATGAGGACCGACCGCGTGTGGGACTCGCCCGCGTGGACGTCCTGGAACGTCACGTTCTTGGCGGCCCGGGCGTCCGGCTGCTGGAGGGCGTCCTTGGCCTTGTCCCCGTGCATTCCGACCACACTCGGGATCGGAATCGGCGTCGCCGCCGACGACGTCTCGTCGGCCGAGGCCTTGCACCCGGCCGCGAGGAGGGTGGCGGCCAGCGCGGCGGCGGCGAGGGCGGTCGCCCGCCTCCGGCGGGAGGGGCGCAGCGGTCGGGCTTCGTGGGTCTGGGCGGTCGTCGGCTGTATCACAGCAGGCACTTGGTCTTCCGGGTGAGCGGCGGGCATGGCGGGCGGAACTTCGAACGGGCAAAACTTTTCGAACGTACACCACCTCACTGGCGGAAGCCTGGGAATCCCTGCCGGGAATCCTTGATCGAAGCGTGATGTCGACCCCCTCCCCGGGGCCTCTCCCCGCCCGCCGGAAACGGCCCGTCCCGGCCTCCGGCGACAGCGTGGCCGCCCCCCTCCACGCCCCCGAGGACCCGTCCACACCAGAGCCAGAGTGCCCCCAACAGCCCACCACCCAGCGGCTTTTGCCGCGATCGCGCCCACCCCCCGAGCGTCCTACGCTCAGCCGTATGAACCGTACGATCCGTACCACCGAAGACGTCCTCACCCTCCTCGACGGCTTCTTCCGGCCGGCCGAACCGTTCTGGGACCGGTTCTACGAGGACCGGTCCGCCGAGCGCCCGTTCTTCGCGCCGAAGCCGGACGAGAACCTGGTCTCCTGGCTCGACTCCGGCCTGCTGCCGCCGGCCCCCGGCCGGGTGCTCGACCTGGGCTGCGGCACCGGCCGCAACGCGATCCATCTGGCCTCGCTCGGCTTCGAGGTGGACGCCGTCGACCTCTCCGCCACCGCCCTCGCCTGGGCCCAGGAGCGTGCCCGCGAGGCCGGCCCCGGAGCCCGCCCGCGCTTCCACCGGGCAAGCATCTTCGAGGTCCAACTCCCTTGCGAATCCTACGACCTGGTCTACGACTCCGGCTGCCTGCACCACCTGCCGCCGCACCGCCGGGTCGGCTACCTGGCCCTCCTGGACCGCGCCCTCGCCCCGGGCGGGCACTTCGCCGTCACCGCCTTCGCGGCCGGGGCGATGGGCTCCGAGCGGCCCGACGAGGAGCTCTACCGGCTCGGCTCGCTGGAGGGCGGGCTGGCCTACTCGCCGGCCGAACTGCGCTCGCTGTTCCGCGAGTTCGAGCCGCTGGAGATCCGCCCGATGGCGGCACACGGCCCGGATTCCGAGGCCTTCGGCGTCCCCTTCCTCCTCACAGCGCTCTTCCAGCGAACTGCCGGCCTCTAATCAGCCTCTCATCCTCCGCCCCTAGCCTCCGGCCCTATGAACGTCTCCCTGCTCGACGGCTGGTTCCCGTGGACGGTCCAGGCCGCGGCCCTCGCGCTGCTCCTGGCCACCGCCGCCCGACGGGAGCGGGCGTGGCTGCGGAGGCGGGGGCCGATCGCGCTCGGGACGGCGCTGGCGCTCACCGCGGCCGGCGCCGTCGCCGTGCTGACGCTGGGCGGGATCACCGACCCGGTCCCGTTCGGGGTCTGGCTGTGGAGCGGGGTGGCGGTCGCGGCGCTGTGCGTGCTCGGCTTCGGCTGGCGCGGCGCGCGGTGGTGGCGCCGGGCGCTGGTGGCGCCGACCGTGCTGCTGGCGCTGTTCTGCGCGGCGAACAGCGTGAACATCGCCACCGGCTACTACCCGACGCTGGACGACGCGATCGGCGAGCTCGGCGGGCAGCCGCTGCCGGAGCAGATCACCCTGGACGAGCTGAAGTCGATCCACGGCCGGACGGGCACGGGCCGCATCGTCCAGGTCGACATACCGGACACCGCCAGCGGCTTCGCCCACCGCCAGGAGCTGGTCTACCTGCCGCCCGCCTGGTTCCGCAGCCAGACCCGGCCCAAGTTGCCCGTCCTGGAGATGATCGGCGGCGAGTTCGCGGCGCCCGACAACTGGATCCGCTCGGGCAACGCCGTGAAGACCGCCGACGCCTTCGCCGCCCGGCACAACGGCTTCGCCCCGATCCTGGTGTTCGTGGACGCCACCGGCGGCTTCCGGGTGGACACCGAGTGCGTGGACGGCCCGCACGGCCAGGCCGAGAGCCATCTGCTCAAGGACGTCCCGCCGTTCGTCCAGAAGACCTTCAACGCCGCCACCGACCCGCACAGGTGGGGCGTGGCCGGCTGGTCGATGGGCGGCACCTGCGCCGTCGACCTCACCGTCGAGCACCCGAACGTCTTCACCCACTTCGGCGACTTCTCCGGTGACAAGGGCCCGTCCACCGGCGACAAGGACCACACCGTCCAGGAGCTGTACGGGGGCGACGCCGCGGCCTGGGCCGCCCACGACCCGCTGACCGTGCTCGCCCACCACCCCAAGTACCAGGGCGTCTCCGGCTACTTCGCCCAGGGCGACGAGGAGCACGGCCAGATCGACTCCGCCAAGGCCCTGGAGGCGGCGGCCCGGAAGGACGGCATCCGCACCGTGAACGTGGTCGGCTCCGGCAGGCACACCTGGCAGACCGGCGCCGCGTCCTTCGCCCAGGCCCTCCCCTGGCTCGCCCAGCAGCTCGGCGTCCCGGGCACCCACGCGTAACGGCACACCCGCACAACGGCACGTGCTCTCCTCCCCGTTCGACGGCCGCCGCCCGTCGCGCGGTTCAGCTCCGGGTGTTGACATCGCGCACCCCTCCGCCGCCGGTCGCCGGGCCCGGCACACCCGTCCCCACCAGCCCGGATGCGCCGCACCCGGCCCGCGCGCGGTGCCGGTCGCGCTCCCCGGGGATCCCCCGTACGCCGTCCGCCGTCCGACACCACCTGCCCCACAGGACTCACCAACCCCAAAGGGAATCCGGGCCTCCGGCCGGAACCCGGCTTTGCGAGCGGCCGTTCGGTGGCATAGGTTTCGACCGCCGCCGATGCGCCGCCACGACCCTGACCGCCCCTCATCTCCGAGGCGGGCGGCGGGCCGAGGAGCCGACGGCCCTAACGCACAGGGGGAGGCCCGCCATGCCGAGTGCCCGCGACCGCGCGTCGCGCGGGCGGCGAGGACGGACGGCCGGCGCCGCGCACCAGCGGCCCGCGGCCGACCCCGTCCTTCGCCCCCAACGGCAGGGCGGTGCGCGGCCGACCCCGTTCCACGCCACCGGACACCCGAGGAACAGTCAGTTGCGCACCACCAGAGTCGTCACCGCCACCGCCGCCGCCCTCGTCTGCCTGGGCGCGCTCAGCGCCTGCGGGCCCGACAACGGGGACGGCGGCCAGACCGCCCTCCCCGCCGCGGCCCCCACGCCCAGCACCAACCCCACCAAGCCCGCCGGCTCCGACAAGGGCATCCCGGACAAGGCCTGGATGGACACCAAGAACATCCCGATGGACGAGAGTTACCACTACACGCCGCTGGCGGCCAACGCCAAGCAGGTCTCCGGGCCGGTCCAGTTCAAGGGCCTGGAGCTGTGCCGCGCCGCGGTCGCCAAGGACGACGAGCCGCTGTTCACGGGCACCGCCGCCGCGAAGTCCGAGGTCGGCTTCGGCGGGGACCGCTGGGCGGCCCAGCAGACCCTGCTGTTCCACGGCGACCCGGTCCACAGCAGCGCCGCCAAGCAGTCCACCAACATGGCCGAGGCGCGCCTGGCGGAGGCGCTCAAGTCCTGTGCCAAGACCGCGCCCGGCGCCACCGTGAAGGTCGAAAGCGCCCCGGACGCGCCGTACTTCGCCGCCGTCCTGACCGTTCCGCAGGCCGACGGCGGCACCGTCACCCTGCACGAGTACGTGGTCGGCGACGGCGGTACGGTCAGCGAGCTGGCCGTCTGGGCCACCACCAAGGCCGGCGCCCAGCCCAAGGACGCCTGGAAGGCCCCCGAGGACAAGGCCGTCGGCACCGGTATGACGGCGGCGATGTGCGAGGCGCTCCCCGGCTGCGACGGGCGCTGACGTCCGGCGCGCGCCCGGTCCGCCCGACCCCTCCCGAGGACCGGGACGGGGGCGGACGGACCGGGCGGCCCGATCAGATCAGGCCCGGGCTCACAGCCCCAGGACGCTGAGCGCGGTGGTCCAGTCCTTCGCGATCGCGGCGCGCGCGTCGTCGAGGCCAGCCCGGCCGCCGCAGACCGCGTTCTTGAGCTTGGTCTCGACGGAGTCCTTGCTCTGCGCCGGCTGGCTGCCGTAGCGCGGCTCGGGCCACAGGTTGGCCGGGTCGCGCGGGGCGCCGCCGAGCTCCAGCGGGACGAGGTGGTCCTCCTCGTAGTCCGCCGTGCTGGTGTCCGCGTAGCCGTAGGCCGCGATCTGCTGCACCTTCAGCGCGTTGGTGTAGCTGGTCGGCGGGCGGACGGTGGCGGTCCAGCCGGAGACGCAGATGGTCTGGCCGATGGTCGCCTGGGTGACGTCCGGGTTGTACGCACCGGGGGTGCAGGACGGGTCGGGCAGCGGCAGGTACGCCTGCGAACAACTCGCCGCGAGCGTACGGGCCTTCTGGGCGGTGCCGTGGGCCGGGGCGGCGGCCTGCGCGGTGCCGGCGGCGAGCCCGGCGGCGGCGAGGGCGGCCGCCGAGGCGGTGACGGTGAGTCGGTGACGGAGCATCATGGGGGAAGCACTCCTGGTCCGGCCCGGCCTCTCGCCGGGCGACTGTGCTCATGACAGCACCACACGGCCGACCACCGTCAGATCCGTGACGTGAACGCCTGGTGACCGCGTCTCCACAACCGCGCCCCGACGAGCGCCCCGCGCGAGGACCCCGCGCGAGCGCCCCGCCCCCGTCTCCCCGCCCCGCCTCTCGGCCGTGCGGTCAGCCCCGCAGGACCGCCAACTCGACCTCCCGGCCGGCCAGGCCGTCGGGCGCCGGCAGCGTCACCCCGGAGGGCTCGAAGCCGGCCTTCCGGTACATCGCCTCGGCCCGGGGGTTGTCCTCGTGGACGAACAGCCGCACCCGCTCGATCCTGGGCCCGGTGAGCGACCACGCCCACTCCTGGAGGGTCCGGATCAGGTCGAGCGCCAGCCCGGTGCCCCGCGCCTCCGCGCGGACGAACACCCCGACCACGTGCACCTGGTCGACCTCGACGACGTCGCCCTCCAGGGCGCCGTTCCCGCCGGCCGGCTCGACCACCCCGGTCATGCTGCCGAGCCAGCGCCCGTCCTCGGCCTCCGCGATGTACTGCGCCGCGTGCGGGTCCGTCGCCGCCCGGCTCGTGCGGTCCTGCCAGAACTCGTCGGGCTTGGTGACGGCCTGCTCGTAGACCTCCAGGAAGGCCACGGCCGCGACCGGGTCCCGCAGCGCGTCGAGGCGGAGGTCCCGGGCCCGCTGCCAGTCCTCGACCCGTACCCGTCTGATGATGATTCCGGTGCTCATCGCCTGATCATTCCATCGGCACCATTGGCCCGCGCAACCGATTTCCAAGGCCGCAGACCTCTAGCCCCGGGACGACTCCAGCAGCCGCGCCAGCAGCGCCGCCGGCCCCTCCGGCAGGCTGCCGTGGACGAGTTCGGTGCGGTGCACCAGCCGGGGCGCGGCGATCGGCGCGTACCCGACCCCGGGCGCCGCCGCGAGCACCGGCTCGGGCAGCAGGGTGAGCCCGTGCCCGGCCGCCACCAGCGCGAGCAGTCCGTGCAGGTCGGTGCCCTGGTAGCGGGTGGCGGGCCGGAAGCCGTCGACGCCCGCGGCCGCGCGCAGCCGGGCCGCGGGCGGGGTGAGGTCGGGGGCGTCCAGCCAGCGGGCGGCGGAGAGGTCGGCGAGCGCGAGGCCGGCGCGCCCGCCCAGCGGGTGGCCGACGGGCAGCGCGACGGCGACCGGTCGCTCGGCCACCGCGACGGTGCGCAGCGGGCCGACGTCGGGCAGCGGCAGCGGGTCGCTGGGCGCGGCCAGTCCGTCGACCAGGGCGAGGTCGACCTCGCCGGTGGCGACCTGGGCGGGCAGCACGTCCTGGGCGAGGACCCGGACCACCGGTTCCACCCTCGGGTACGCCCGGCGCACCTCGCCGAGCGCGCGCCCCAGTGCCGCACCGACCGCCAGCGCGGTGGCCCCGAGCATCAGCCGGGTGTTCGGGGCGCCCGCCAGGCGTGCGACGTCGGCGCGCGCCGCCTCCAGCCGGACCAGCAGCGGTGCGGCGTGCTCCAGCAGCCGCTGCCCGGCCCCGGTCGGGCCGACCGGGCGGCGGAGCAGCAGCGCGGTCCCGAGGTCCGCCTCCAGCGCGGCGATCTGCTGGGAGACCGCGGACTGTGTGTAGCCGAGCTCCCGGGCCGCCTCCGAGAAGGAGGCGAGGCGGGCGACGGTGACGAAGGTGCGCAGCTGCTGCGGGTCCACGGTGGACATCAACCGTTCTGATCGAAGCTTAAGGAATCATCGTTGGCGCTGATCTCGGGTGCGGGGTCAGGATAGCCGCATGACGCATCAGACCCCCCGGGTCGCCCTCGTCGGCGACCGCTCCCCCGCCGTCCGCTCGCACGCCCGGATCCCCGGCCTGCTGGACGCCCTCGCCGAGCACGACCACCTCGTCCTGGACGCCTACTGGATCCCGACCGGGGACGCCGCCGCGCCCGGCGCCCTGGACGGCTTCGACGCGGTCTGGCTGCTGCCCGGCAGCCCGTACCGCAGCGAGGCCGGCGCGCTGGCCGCCGTACGGACCGCCCGCGAGCGCGGCATCCCCTTCCTCGGCACCTGCGCCGGGTTCCAGCACGCGGTGCTGGAGTACGCCCGGAACGTCTGCGGCCTGGCCGGGGCCGTGAACGGCGAGGACCACCCGGACGCGGAGCAGCAGGTGATCGTCCCGCTGGCCTGTTCGCTGGTCGGCCACGAGGGGGCCGTCACCGTCACCCCGCGGAGCCTCGCCGAGCGGGTCCTCGGCGCCACCCGCACCCTGGAGCGCTACCACTGCGCGTACGGACTCAACGGCGCCTACCTGGAGCGGCTGGCCGCGCACGGCCTGCGGTTCAGCGGCGCGGACGAGTCGGGCGAGGTGCGCGTCCTGGAACTGCCCGGCCACCCGTTCTTCCTGGCCTCGCTCTTCCAGCCCGAGCTGTCCGGCGACGGCACCCGGGCGCACCCCATGATCCGTGCCCTGGCCGGCGCCGCCGTGGCGCACGCGGACGCGGACGCGGGCACCCCGGCCGCGACGGTCACAACGGTCACAACGGCCTGATCAAGCCCCGCACCTGAGCGCGCCTCATGCGCGAGCGCGTCTCACATCGGCAGCGACCGCAGCCGCACCGGCCCCTCCGGCCACCCGGCCCCGACGGCCAGCGGCGCCCACATGGTGCGCAGCGGCATCTCCGCCAGCCGCCCCTCCGGCTGCTCCACCGTCACCCGCTCGGCCACCTCCCGGAAGCCGAGCCCCCGGTAGAACGCGGCCAGCGGCGGGCGGCAGAACAGCAGCGCGTACCGGTGGCCGAGCGTGCGCGCGTGGTCGAGGGCGGCCCCGACCACGGCCTGCGCGAGGCCGCCGTGGCGCCGGTCGGGCGCGACGCAGACCCCGCCGACGCCCATCACGGCGAGGTCGGTGCCGCCCACGGTGAGCGGCAGCGGCACCAGTCCGGTGTGGGCGACGAGCCGGCCGTCGGCGGCCCGGACGCCGAAGTGGATCTCCTTGGGGCGGAAGGTCAGCCCCGTGTACGCGACGCCGTACGGGTCGTCCCCGGGGCCGAGGATCTCAGCCTGCTCGGCGCGGCCGTACTGCGCGAGCCGTTCGACCACGGGCGCTCCGACGAGCGGCTGTTCGGCGGGAGACTGTCCGGCGGGAGACTGTCCGGCGAGCGGCGGCGCGGGCGAGAAACGATCATCCATTCCGCCATGCTCCCCTCCCGCCGGAGCCTTCCACCAGTCCCTTCCCGGCCACTCGGTCCGACGACTGCTCGGTCCGCCGGCCGACGGCCGCCGGGCAGCCGGCCGCCCCGATCGGCCACCGGGCGCCGACCCGGCGTCAGGCCGCCGCGCGCCGCACCAGCTCCGCCCAGACCTCGGCCACCCGCGCCTCCAGCTCCGCCAGGCCGCCGCCGTTGTCGATCACCAGGTCCGCGATCGCCAGCCGCCCGTCCCGGGAAGCCTGCGCGGCCATCCGGGCCCGGGCCTCCTCCTCGGCCATCCCGCGCAGCCGCACCAGCCGGTCCAGCCGCACGTCGTCGGCCGCGTCCACCACCACGACCAGGTCGAACAGCGGCGCCAGGCCGTTCTCGGCCAGCAGCGGCACGTCGTGCACCACGACCGCGTCCGGCGCGGCCGCCGCCTCCAGCTCGGCGGAGCGGGTCCGCACCAGCGGGTGGACGATCGCGTTCAGCGCCTTCAGCCGCTCCGGGTCGGCGAACACGACCGCGCCGAGCGCCGGACGGTCCAGCGAGCCGTCCTCCCTCAGCACCCCCGGTCCGAACTCGGCGACCACGGCCGCCAGACCGTCCGTTCCGGGGGCGACCACCTCGCGGGCGATCACGTCGGAGTCCACGATCACCGCGCCGTGCGCGGCGAACAGCCGGGACACCTCGCTCTTGCCCGCACCGATGCCGCCCGTCAGTCCGATCTTCAGCATGGCGTCAGGCTACCGGTGCCCCCTCGAACCCGTCAGCAGAGGCCCGGTCAGCACGGCTCCGATCCGAACAGGCCCGGTCGAGCGCAGGCCCGGTCAGCCCAGCTCCAGGCTCTCGCCCTCCCCCAGCACCAACAGCTCCGCACCCGTCCCCGGCCCGTCCGGCCCGACCAGCCGGGTCTGCACGGCGAGCCCGATCGGGCTGAGCACCGCCTCGTGCACCGGCACCGCCCGGCGCGGCGAGGCTTCCCGGACGTAGTCGACCACCTCGGAGGCCTTGCTCCAGGGGGCCGCGATCGGCAGCAGCAGGGTCTCCACGGCGTGCGGCGGCACGGTGAACGCGTCGCCGGGGTGGAACAGCCGGCCGTCGAAGAGGAAGCCGATGTTCCGCACCGGCGGGAGGTCCCGGTGGATCTCCGCGTGCCACTCGCCGTGCACCGAGACGCCGAGCCCGCCGACCTCGAAGGCGTCGCCCTCGCCGACCACGCCGACCCGCTGCGCCACGCCGTCCAGCTGGTCGGCGACGGCCCGGTTGGTCCACACCCGCAGCGCCGGGTCGGCCTCCAGCGCGGCGCGCAGCCGGGACTCCTCGAAGTGGTCCATGTGCTCGTGGGTGATCAGGACGGCGTCCGCCCCGGCCAGGGCGGCGGGGTCGGTGAAGCTCCCGGGGTCGACGACGACCGTGCTGCCGCCGTGCTCGACGCGTACGCAGGCATGTCCGAACTTGGTGATTCGCATGCTCGAAACCCTACAGCAAGGCTGTACAGCAGTGCTGGATATTTTGCCGATAGACTTCCCCCATGACCAGCGAAGCCCCGCACCCGGACACCCTGGAACTCGCCGCCGACCTGCGCGCCGCCCTCGGCAGCCTGGTCCGCTCCCTGCGCGACAGCGATGAACTGCCGCAGAACCAGGCCGCCGTCCTCGGCCTGCTGGTCCGCGACGAACGCTCCTGCACGGTCGCCGAACTCGCCGCCCTCCAGCGGGTCCGCCACCAGTCGATGGCCCGCACCGTCGCGCTGATGACCGAGGCCGGACTGGTCGTCCAGCAGCCCCACCCCACCGACGGCCGCAAGCTGCTCGTCACCGCCACCGGGGCCGGCCGCACCGCCCTGCTCGACCAGCGCGCCCGCCGCGAACACCGGATCGCCACCGCCATCGAGTCCCGCCTCGACCCCGCCGAACGGGAGCGGCTCCGCGCCGCGGTCGACCTGCTACGCCGGCTGGGCTGAGCCCACCAGGCCGTCGCGGGCCGCCGCCTCCCCGTCGGCCGGCCGCGGCGCCGGGACCACCGCCGACCCGATCACCGCCGACCCGGTCTCCGCCGCCGGCACCACCGGCCGCGGCGCCGGGACCACCGCCGACCCGTTCTCCGGCACCGACCCGCTCTCCGCCGCCGGCACCACCGGCCGCGGCGCCGGGACGTCCGCCGCCCCGATCTCCGGCAGGTCGACGTGCTCGCTCAGCCCGAACCGCCGGTGCAGCCTCCGCAGCGGGGCGGGCGCCCACCAGTTGAACTCGCCGAACAGGCTCATCGCGGCGGGCACCAGCAGGCACCGCACCAGGGTGGCGTCCACCGCGACGGCGACGGCCAGCGCGATGCCCATCTGCTTGACCATCAGCATGTCCCCGAGCGCGAACCCGGCGAAGACGATCACCATCAGCAGCGCCGCCGAGGTGATGATCCGACCGCTGCGCTGCACGCCCAGCTCCACCGCCCGGACGCAGCCGTGCCCGCGCAGGGTCAGCTCCCTGATCCGGGCGAGCAGGAACACCTCGTAGTCCATCGACAGCCCGAAGGCGAAGGCGAAGACCAGCACCGGTATGAAGGTCTCCAGCCCGCCGGTCGGGCTGAACCCGAGCAGCCCGCTGAACCAGCCGTCCTGGAACACCAGGGTGAGCGCGCCGAGCGAGGCGCCCAGCGAGAGCAGGTTCATCAGCAGCGCCTTGACCGGCATCACCACCGAGCCGGTCATCAGGAAGAGCAGCACCAGCGTCCCGGCCGCGACCAGGCCCAGCGCCCACGGTCCGCGCGAGAGCAGCTCGTCCTGGAAGTCCACCACCGAGGCCGCGCCGCCGGTGACGTAGGTGGTCAGCCCGCCGCGGTCGGCCCGCAGCTCCTCGACCACCCGCTTGGCCTGCCCGCCCTGCGGGTCCCCGGGCACCAGGACGTCGATCGTGGAGACCGCGTCACCCACCGGCGACACGGCCCGCACCCCGCTCACCCCGGGCAGCTTGGCGACCACCTCGTCCGCGTACGCCTGCGCCACCGGCGCCCCGCCCTCGACCACCACGGTGATCGGCGCGGCCGAGGCCTGCGGGAAGCGCTGGTCGATCGTCTCGGCGACCTGCCGTCCGGCCGAGGAGGCGGGCAGGACGGCGGCGCCGGAGCTGCGCATCTCGGCGTGGAGGAACGGCGCCCCGGCCGCCAGCAGCAGCGCCACCGAGGCGAGCGTGACCAGGACCGCCCGCTTGCGCACCCGGCGCACGGTCCGGCTGAAGAACCCCTCGTCGGCCACGGGCGCGGCGGGCGCCTTGATCCGCGCGCCGGCGAAGCCGAGCAGGGCGGGGATCAGGGTCAGCGCGGCGGCGACGGCGATCACCACCACGCTCACCCCGGCCGCGGCCACCGCGCCGAGCACCGGGCTGGTGAAGACGAACAGGCCGGAGAGGGCGACGGCGACGGTCAGTCCGGAGAAGGCCACGGTGCGTCCGGCGGTCGCCGCGGTCCGTTCGACGGCGGCGGCGATGTCCGCGCCGTGGCCGCGTTCCTCGCGGAAACGATTCACCATGAGCAGCGCGTAGTCGATCGAGAGGCCGAGCCCCAGCACCGTGGCGATCGGCAGCACGCTGGTGTCGATGTCCATGATCCGGCTGAACCCGAACATCGCCAGCAGCGCGCCGCCCACCGAGGCGACCGCCCCGATCGCCGGCAGCGCGGCCGCCGCCAGCCCGCCGAAGACCAGCACCATGACGATCAGCGTGAGCGGCAGCGTCACCAGCTCGCCGAACCGGGTGTCCTTCTCGGTCTGCTTCTTGACCTCCTGCTGGAGCACCAGGTCCCCGCCGACCGTGACGTGGGCGCCGCCCGCCCCGTTCAGCGCGGCGAGCCGCTGGGTGACGGCGTCGGTCTGGGCGGTGCTCGCGGTGTCGGCCATCCGTACGGTGACCAGGCTCGCCGTCCCGTCGGCGGAGCGCAGCGCGGCCGGCGCCGGTCCGGTGCCGTACGCGTCGAGGGCGGAGGAGACCCCGGGCAGGGCGGCGATCTCGGCGGTGGCCCGCTCGACGGCGGCCCTCACCTGCGGATCGTCCACCGGCCGGCCGTCCACCACGGCGGTGACGGTGCCCTTGGCCGGGTCGGCCGCGGCGACCACCGCACCGCCCCGGTCGGCCTCGGCGCTGGCGGAGGAGGCCCCGGCCACCGAGCCCTCGAAGACCCGGCCCCCGATCAGGACGCCGACCACCAGGACGACGGCCCACAGGCCGAGCACCCAGCGGCGGTGGCGGAAGCAGAACCGGCCGACGGCCGCGAGCCTGCCGCCGACCACGGCGGTGGGGGCGGCGGGAGAGGGAGTGCGCATGAGGAGCCTTTCGGGCGGCTCCCCTCAATCTAGGGGCAACCCGAACTACGGCCTATAGATGGGCAATGAGCCCCATCTCACACTTTCCTTCACATAAACCACACATAAGTCAGGGCGTGATAAGTCATGGCGAAAAGCAAATGACGGAAAGCGCATGGGGAAAAACAAATGGGCCCCACCCGGAAATCCGGGTGGGGCCCACCGTCTAGCTATCGGCTAGCGGGAAGCGAGAGCCTCAGCTCTGGCCGCCGGCCAGCTTCTCGCGCAGAGCGGCCAGGGCCTCGTCGGAGGCCAGGGCGCCCGAGCCCTCGTCGCTGCTGGACGAGTAGGAACCACCGGCGGCAGCGGCGACGGCGTCGCCACCCTCCTCGGCGGCCTGGGCGTCGGCCTCGCGGCTCTTGATGACCTGCGCCTGGTGCTGCTCGAAGCGCGACTGCGCCTCGGCGTACTGGCGCTCCCACTCCTCGCGCTGCTTCTCGAAGCCGGGCAGCCAGTCGTTCGCCTCGGGGTCGAAGCCCTCCGGGTAGATGTAGTTGCCCTGGTCGTCGTACGAGGCGGCCATGCCGTACAGGGTCGGGTCGAACTCGACCTCGGCCGGGTTGGCACCCAGGGCCTCGTTGGCCTGCTTGAGCGACAGGCTGATGCGGCGACGCTCGAGGTCGATGTCGATGACCTTGACGAAGATCTCGTCGCCGACCTGGACGACCTGCTCCGGGATCTCGACGTGGCGCTCGGCCAGCTCGGAGATGTGGACCAGACCCTCGATGCCCTCGTCCACGCGGACGAACGCACCGAACGGAACCAGCTTGGTGACCTTACCCGGAACGACCTGGCCGATCTGGTGGGTACGGGCGAACTGCTGCCACGGGTCCTCCTGGGTCGCCTTCAGCGACAGGGAGACGCGCTCGCGGTCCATGTCAACGTCGAGAACCTCGACGGTGACCTCCTGGCCGACCTCGACAACCTCGGACGGGTGGTCGATGTGCTTCCAGGACAGCTCGGAGACGTGCACCAGGCCGTCGACGCCACCCAGGTCCACGAAGGCACCGAAGTTGACGATCGAGGAGACGACGCCGGAGCGCACCTGGCCCTTCTGCAGGGTGGTGAGGAAGGTCTGGCGGACCTCGCTCTGGGTCTGCTCCAGCCAGGCACGGCGGGACAGGACCACGTTGTTGCGGTTCTTGTCCAGCTCGATGATCTTGGCCTCGAGCTCCTTGCCCACGTAGGGCTGGAGGTCGCGGACGCGGCGCATCTCGACGAGCGAGGCCGGAAGGAAGCCACGGAGGCCGATGTCGAGGATGAGACCACCCTTGACGACCTCGATGACGGTACCGGTGACGATGCCGTCCTCTTCCTTGATCTTCTCGATCGTGCCCCAGGCACGCTCGTACTGAGCGCGCTTCTTGGACAGGATGAGACGACCCTCCTTGTCCTCCTTCTGGAGAACCAGGGCCTCGATGTTGTCACCGACGGCGACGACCTCGTGCGGGTCAACGTCGTGCTTGATCGAGAGCTCGCGGGACGGGATGACGCCCTCGGTCTTGTAACCGATGTCGAGGAGGACCTCGTCACGGTCGACCTTCACGATGACGCCCTCGACGATGTCGCCATCGTTGAAGTACTTGATGGTCTCGTCGATGGCGGCGAGGAAGGCCTCCGCGTCGCCGATGTCGTTGACCGCGACCTGCGGGGTGGTGCTGAGGGAGGAGTCGGTGGGGCTCGTCATTAGGAAAAGGGCTCCGGTACGGACATGAAAGTCGTAGGTAATGCCACGCGGAGGGCCCGTATCGCTCCCACCGAAAGCCGGACAGCCAAGAACACGGCACACCGATAGTCCCGTAACAACGAGAACCGGCGTCCGTCTTGCGACCGTGGGGTCTTCGACAGATGCGAGCGCGACCTGCTCCGTCCGAGGCGCGCAGGCCCGCAGCGCAACTTGTAGCATACGGGGACGGCCAGGCACGGTCAATGCCGAAGGACGGCAAGACGGTGGAGCCCGGTACGGATCAGGCCATATCCTCCGAATGCGCGCCTCGCGGCGGCGCCCGAAGGGGCCACGTCCCCGGATGCCACCGCCAGGATCCGGACCCTGACGGGCCGGTTCGCGGCAGCGGCGCTTCCGCACTCCATACCCTACGCGATGGGCATTGTCACCGTGGCCACCACCCCCCAAGCAGACCTGCACGATCTTGACACCTCCGCCGCGCAGGTCGAGGAAGAGGGCGACGACGCGGTGCGCCGCGCGGCCGGCACCGGGGAGAGCAGCCGGGCCAGCCGGCACTGGTGGGACCGCAACGCAGACGAGTACCAGGACGAGCACGGCGAGTTCCTCGGCGACGACCGCTTCACCTGGTGCCCCGAGGGCCTGGACGAGGCCGACGCCCGCCTGCTCGGCGACGTCGCCGGCCGCGACGTGCTGGAGATCGGCGCCGGCGCCGCCCAGTGCTCCCGCTGGCTGGCCGCCCGGGACGCCCGGCCGGTCGCCCTCGACATCTCCTACCGCCAGCTCCAGCACTCCCGCCGGATCGACCTCGGCCGCGGCACCACGCCCGTCGCCGTCGTCCAGGCCGACGCCGCCGTCCTCCCCTTCGCCGACGCCTCCTTCGACCTCGCCTGCTCCGCCTACGGCGCCGTCCCGTTCAGCGCCGACACCGCCGCCCTGATGCGCGAGGTCCACCGGGTCCTGCGGCCCGGCGGGCGCTGGGTGTTCTCGGTGACCCACCCGATCCGCTGGGCTTTCCCGGACGAGCCCGGCGTCGAGGGCCTCACCGCGACCTCCTCCTACTTCGACCGCACCCCCTACGTCGAGCAGGACGAGCAGGGCCGGGCCACCTACGTCGAGCACCACCGCACCGTCGGCGACCGGGTCCGCGAACTCGTCGCCGCCGGCTTCCGGCTGGTCGACCTGGTCGAGCCCGAGTGGCCGGCCGGCCTGGAGCAGGAGTGGGGCGGCTGGTCCCCGCTGCGCGGGCGGCTGATCCCCGGGACCGCGATCTTCGTCGCCGAACGGGGCTGATGTCTTGCTGAACCCGGCCTGGCGCGAACTGCCCGTCCGCACCGCCCTGCCCGCCCTGCACGACGCGCTGGACGGCCCCGGCACCGCCGTCCTCGCCGCGCCGCCCGGCACCGGCAAGACCACCCTGGTGCCGCTCGCCCTGGCCGGACTGCTCGCCGACGGCCGGCCCGTACGCCGGGTGCTGGTCGCCGAACCGCGGCGGCTCGCCGTACGGGCCGCCGCCCGGCGGATGGCCTGGCTGCTCGGCTCGTCCGTGGGCCGCGAGGTCGGGTACACGGTGCGCGGCGAGCGCCGCACCGGGCCGGACACGGTCGTCGAGGTCGTCACCACCGGCGTCCTGCTGCAACGCCTCCAGCGGGACCAGGAGTTGCCCGGTGTGGACGTGGTGGTGCTGGACGAGTGCCACGAACGGCACCTCGACGCCGACACCGCGCTCGCCTTCCTGCTGGACGTCCGGGCGGCGCTGCGGCCCGAACTGCGCCTGGTCTGCGCCTCCGCCACCTCCGACACCGAGGCCTGGGCCGAACTCCTCGGCGGCGCCCCGGTGGTGGAGGCGCACGGGACCTCCCACCCGGTCGAGGTGGTCTGGGCACCGCCGCCGCGCGCCGTCCGGCCCGCCCACGGCACCCGGGTCGACCCGGCACTGCTCGACCACGTCGCGGCGGTGGTGCGGCGAGCGCTGAGCGAGCGGGACGGGGACGTGCTCTGCTTCCTGCCCGGCGTCGGCGAGATCTCCCGGGTCGCCGGGCAGCTGGGCGGCCTGCCTTCCGTTGATGTCCTCCAACTGCACGGCCGCGCCCCGCAGGCCGTCCAGGACGCCGCCCTCACCCCGTCCCCTTCACGGCGGGTCGTGCTCACCACCGCCGTCGCCGAATCCTCGCTCACCGTGCCCGGCGTCCGGGTCGTCGTCGACGCCGGACTGGCCCGCGAACCCCGCACCGACCACGCCCGCGGCCTGGCCGGACTGGTCACCGTCCGCGCCTCGCTCGCCGCCGCCCGCCAACGCGCCGGCCGCGCCGGGCGCGAAGCCCCCGGCACCGTCTACCGCTGCTGGAACGAAGCCGAGGACGCCCTCGCCGCCCGCTTCCCCACCCCCGAGATCGCGCTCGCCGACCTCACCCCCTTCGCCCTCCAGGCCGCCTGCTGGGGCGACCCGGACGCCACCGGCCTCGCCCTGCCCGACGCCCCGCCCGCCGGGGCGATGGCCGCCGCCCGGCAGACCCTCACCGCCCTCGGCGCGGTCTCCCCGGACGGACGGGCCACACCGCGCGGCGTCCGGCTCGCCCGCACCGGGCTGCACCCCCGACTGGGGCGCGCCCTCGTCGACGGGGCGGCGGCGGTCGGAGCGCGGCGGGCGGCCGAGGTCGTCGCACTGCTCTCCGAGGAGCCGCCGCGGGCACTGGGCGACGACCTCGGGGCGGTCTGGCGGACCGTCCGGTCCACGAAGGACCCGTACGCCGGCCGCTGGCGCGACGAAGTCCGCCGCCTGCTCCGCGCCACCTCCGACGAACCCGCCACCGACCTGCCCGACGCGGCCGCCGCCGGACTCGTCGTCGCCCTCGCCTTCCCGGAGCGGATCGCCCGCGCCCGCGTCGAACGGCCCGCCCCCGGCGAACGCAGCCCGTACCTGATGGCCTCCGGCACGGCCGCCGAACTCGCCCCCGGCACCGTGCTCGGCGCCCTGCCCTGGCTCGCCGTCGCCGTCGCCGACCGCCCGGCGGGGTCGCACTCGGCGCGCATCCTGCACGCGGCGGCGCTCGACGAGGCCACCGCCCTGGCCGCCGGGGCGCCGCTGCTCAGCAACCGTGCCGAGGTCCACTGGGACACCCGGCGGGGCGAGGTCGTCTCCCGCCGGGTGGAATCGCTGGGCGCCATCGAGCTGGCCGAGAAGCCGCTCAACCGCCCCGACCCTTTGCTCGTCCGGTCTGCCCTCCTCGAAGGCCTCGCCCGCGAGGGAGTGAGCACCCTGCTGACGTTCCGGTCGAACCTGCGCGAGCGCCTCGCCTTCCTCCACAGTGCCATCGGCGCCCCCTGGCCGGACGTCAGCGACGAGGCCCTCCTCGACCGTGCCGACGAGTGGCTGGAGCCCGAACTCTCCCGCGCCCGCCGCCGCACCGACCTCGCGAGGATCGACACGACCGCTGCCCTCCAGCGCCTCCTCCCCTGGGCGAGCGGAGAAGCCGGCCGCCTGGACGAGCTGGCCCCCGAGCGCATCACGGTGCCCAGCGGATCGAAGATACGAGTCGACTACACGACCGAACGCCCAGTGCTGGCCGCCAAGTTGCAGGAACTCTTCGGCTGGACCAAGACCCCCACCCTGGCCGGTGGTCGCATACCGTTGACCATCCACCTCCTCTCCCCCGCCGGCCGCCCCGCCGCCGTCACCGGCGACCTGGAGTCCTTCTGGCGCGAGGGCTACCGCGCCGTCCGCGCCGACCTCAGAGGCCGCTACCCCCGCCACCCCTGGCCCGAAGACCCCACCACCGCCGAACCCACCCGCCGCCTCAACGCCCGGAAGTGACAGACACCCAGCGGGTTCCTACCGGAAGGCCTCTCCCAGGAGAGCCTCCCGGTGCTGCCAGGCAAGCCGCAGAAGGGCCGCACCGGCGGGCTGCATCGGTTCGCTGCCCGTGAGGCGATCCACCTGCTCAGCGGTGAAAGGAATCCCGACCGAGCACCCGGTCGCGTCCTCCGGTCCGACCCGATGGCCTTCGTCGTTGGTCGAGACGATCCGCTGGAACGTCTCATCGAACAGGTCTGCGTCGAACACGGCGACGGTCAGCATGTCGGTGACGAACGTCAGCGGATCCATGCCGAGGCCCAGCCAGAAGACCCGCAGTCTCCCGTGTTCGCGAGCAGTGGTGAGCGTCTTGTTGAGCGGCCAGGCCGCGTAGTCGATGGGCGCCCGGTCGCTTCCGTAGTCCTCGGTGCCACCGAGGAGTTCCTCGCTCAGCTCCCTGAGGATCGCCCGCCAGAGATCGAAGTCGTTCCCCTCGTTCCATGGTGCGTCATGGGACGCCTGGAACATCCCGACCGGCATGACCTGGTAGAGGCCTCCACCGCTGGCGACCTTCTCGGGGTCGCGCCAATGCAGCACGAACTCGGCCTCGCCGGTTGCCCGATCGCTCCGGATGGTGAGCGTGCTCGTTGCCGCCATGACGGGTCGATGCAGGAGGTCGGTCGGATCGGCGATGGATGTGCGGAAGGGCGTTGCCGCAGGATCCACCGGCTGGTCCGGGCTCGCCAGGGCTGCCGCAGCGTATTCGTGCGCGGCAGCCTCGCAGATGTTGATCACGTCGAAGTACCGGCCCCGGCCGAAGGTCAGTCTCGGGCCGGCGACTGATCCCTCAACGTCGAGCAGGCGATAGCAGTTTCGATTCTCGAACAGCCTCGGCTTGGCGAGATCCCGGACCGCCTCCGCGTACGTACGGTAGAGGGTCCCGTCCTCCCGGTGCGGTCTGATGTGATCGAGCTCGGGCTCACCGCCGTCCAACGGTGCCGCGGGCGCGTCCGGCTTCCAGCTCAGCCGGACGTGCTCCAGCGGCACCGGCCATTCCGGAATCCAGTGCTGTCGGGCCAGAAGGGGTGTCCCCGGGATGAGACTCCCGGGCGTGCTCTCTACCAGCAGCCGCCCGGTCAACGCGTAACGCTGGTCGTTCAGGAAGCCGCGCACCCGTCGCCACTGCTCGACACTGGAGGATGGGGTGGGCTGGTCATCTGCCACGGGCGCGCTGGGCACGATGCTCCTTCTTTGCAGCAGGCGCGACGCCTTGCGGTCGACTACGAGCCGATGCCGCACCCGGGACATGGAATCCATCTGGCGCGAGGGCTACCGCGCCGTCCGCGCCAATCTGAGAGGCCCCACCCCCGCCACCTTTGGCCCGGAAACCCCACAACAGCCGAACCCACGACAGGTCGCCCAATCTGAGATCACACAGATGCGAGTTCGGTAACGCGCTGGGCAAGTTCGGGGGCACCGGGGATTCCTCGTGCACTGTAGACGGCCATGGTCGAGCGCACTGTCTTGAGTTCCTTCTTGTTCCGGTCCGATGCCACGCCGTCCATGAGGTCCAGGCACTCGTTCCACAGGATCACGGCCTCCTCGTGACGGTGCTGGGCAGCCACGGACTTGGCGAGGTTCGCGAGGGTCAAGCCGCGAACCCGCTGATATGTCGACGGGACGCGGTCCTGCAACGCCGCGCGATAGTGCCGTTCGGCGGCTCGGTGGTCCTCCATCCCGGTCAGGGTCTTGCCAGTATGCGAGGCCACGGTGGCCGCGACCGGGCCTGAGGCGCCAGCGTACGAGGGAACGCCGTCATCACTGGCAAGCATGGCATCCTCCGCAGCGAGGAGTGCTCCGGCAGCGTTCTTGCTCCGGCCACTTGCTCCGTACGCCCGGGCGGCTGTCACCAGCAACAGCGCCTCCGTCTTGCGGTCGACTTTCCCCCGGGCCCGCGTCAGCGCGGCCTCGGCCAGTTCCACGCAGTGTGTGGTCTGGTTCAGGTCAAGGGCCTGGTGGGTGAGGGCACGCATCATCCAAGCCCCGTGACCTGCGGGATCGGACTCACAGGCAAGTTGGTAAGCGAGAAGGTAGAACCTCTGGGCGGCACCCTCGCGACCGAGGTCGTGGCACTTCCATCCGACCAGGGTCGCCAGCTCGGCCGCCGCCCCGTACGCGCTCCGCCGAATCTCCTCGGACGGGAACGTGGCCTGGAGCATCGGCACGACGGCATCCACCAGGTAGGACGACACCGTGGAGAGTCCGTAACCACCGCCCAGCCTCTCATCGGCAGTTCTGAACATCTCGGTGAGCTGCCGGACGGTGGACACCTCCTCGGCACCGGCTCTGCGGCCGGCCTTCGCACCTCGCAGTGTGGCGGCGACTGCCTGGTGGTCGTAGCTGAGCGGGAGCCCGACAATGCCGACAGCGAAAGCGAGGGCGAGGAAGTCGCGACGGTGGAGCATGACAAGTCTCCCCAGATCGGCAGCGGTTGCCAGAGGATCAGGGGCCATGACCTCCCTGAACGCCGGGAAGCCTAGACCGATCTCGGCGGTCGTCACCTTCCGCCTCGCCATTCTCGTCAACGCCTCGGCAAGGTAGGCCGCGGTTCGGCCCGTTGGAGTACCGCCCCTCATCCAGGAGAGCACAGCCGACCGCGAGGTGTGCAGCGTCTCACCGGACTCCGCCGCGACGCCGCGAATCACCTTGGCTAGGGCTTCGTACGTACACCCAACTTCCTCGATGACGGCCGTCAGCTGCCGATTCGGCTCCTTACGTCCAGTCAACTCATGCCCCCAGAAGTGATCTTGAACAGATTGAACGCGATGAGCGGCCCATCACCGTACCGCCAGAGCGTGTCCAGATGTTCACTGATTGCACATGCCTGCACTTCAGAGGAGGTCGATGCCTCATGGCCAACGCGTTCTTCGATCCGCGCCTGCACGAGCCGATCGGGCCCAGCATGCTCGTCATCGGTTGCCGCATCCTTGCTCAGCTCACCAAGCGCGGCACCACGCCGACCGTCCTGGGCGGAGTCCAGCACAACTTGTTCCTCTGCCCGGCCGCGATCGGCATGGACATACAGCGCGTCAATGACGTCCTCCTCAACCTGGCGACTGCGCATGGCGTTCTGTCAGAAAACCGGCGGCCGACCCAGCTTCGCCATCCGCCACACCGTGCTCCACCGCATCGGCCGTCGCGGCGGACAGGGCGTGCGCACGCCCTCGAAGAAGCCGGACCACCACGCCTTGAGACCGGACAGCGGCGGCCGACGGACCACCGTGTAGGCCGCCCAGGAGGTGAGGTAGACCGGCACCAGGATGGCCGGCAGGTGGCGCTTGGCCAGCCAGACCCGGTTGCGGGCCGTCAGCCGGTAGTAGGTGGCGTGCCGGGCCGGGTCGGTGCGAGGGTGCTGGAGCACCATGTCGGCGCGGTAGTCGATGTGCCAGCCCGCGTCCAGGGCGCGCCAGGCGAAGTCGGTCTCCTCGTGGGCGTAGAAGAACGCGCCGGGGAACAGCCCGACCTGGTCGATCACGCTCATCCGGATGGCGTGGCCGCCGCCCAGGAACGTGGTCACCGGTCCGGACCGCATCGGGTCACTGGCACCGAGGCGGGGAACGTGCCGGCGCTGGGTGAACCCGGTCTCGTCCGCGATGCGGAAGGACACGATCCCGAGCTGCGGGTCCTGCTCGAAGGCTTCCCGGACCAGCCGGAAGGTGTCGGTGCGGGGCAACAGGCCGTCGTCGTCCAGGACCACCAGCACGTCCGTGCTGCCCAGCTCGCGCAGCCGCTCGACACCGGCGTTGCGGCCGCCGGGGATGCCGAGGTTCTCCGGCAGTTCCACGGGGTCCACCCAGTCCGGCAGTTCGGGCAGCTCCACGCCCTGCCCGAGCACCACGGTCCGCACGCCGTCACTGCCGCCGTCCTGGGCCCGCACCGAGTCCAGCAAAGCCATCAGCTCCGCCGGCCGATTTCCCATCGTCAGCACCACCACGCCCAGCGTGACGCCCATCGCACTCAACCCAACCGTGTGAGGAAACCTTCATGATCTCGCCGACACCGCGACCCGGATACGCGCCACTGCGCGTACCGGCCGGGCCGGGCCGACTGCCGGGCCACCCTCCCACACTGTCCGCTCCTGCCGGCGCCCGAATGCTCCTGATTCGCCCGTAGGGAGGCTGTCGGCTCCATCCGCAGCCGCCCGGGTGACGCCCCCGGTCCCCCTCTCCCCTTTGCGGGCAGGCGCCGTCCGGTCGCCCGGACAAGCCCAGCACGCAGTGCACTCCCTTCACACGCACCCCTCCCCCGAGGTACTTCGCCATGCTCGAAACCCACCGCCCCCGCCCCTTCGTCGCTCACCTCGACTCCCGCATCGAGTCCACGCCCCTGGCGCGCTACCTGCTCCGCGCGTACCTCTCCGGGCTGCCCTCCGGTCACCGCTACGCCGACACCGCCGAACTCCTCCTCGGCGAACTCTTCGCCAACGCCGTCCAGCACTCCGACGCCCCCGACGACCGCCACATCGAGATCCGCTTCACCCTCGTCAACTCCCGCCTCCGGCTGGAAGTCCACGACGCCTGCGCCGCCCACCCCACCCTCCGAGTCGCCACCCCTGACGACGAGCACGGGCGCGGCCTGTTCCTCGTCAACGAGCTCGCCGAACGCTGGGGCTGCACCAACCGACCGGGCGGCATCGGCAAGTTCGTCTGGGTGCTCATCTCCCCCGTGCCCGCCCCCGCCCTCGTCACCGCCTGAAAGCCCGAACCCCCATGCACCTCACGACCCTGGCCCGCCACGCCCTCTCCCGCGGCCGCACCCCCGCCGACACCTACGCCCTCCTCGCCCGCCGCACCCGCAAGCCCCTCCCCTCCGCCCGCGCCGTCTGCCTCGCCCTCACCATCCCCCACGCCGAAACCACCCGCCGCCTCAACGACTGCTACGACGCCCTCCTCGCCGACCCCCGCCCCGACTCCGAGACCGACACCGGCGAACTCCTCGAAGCCCTCGGCGTCTTCGACATCCCCAAGTCCCTCACCGACACCGAACTCACCATCGTCGACCACCTCCTCACCGCCGTCGACGCCCACGGCAGCCTCCGCCCCGGCCACCACCACGGCCTCACCCGCTGGTTCACCACCGGCAACCTCACCACCGCCTACCTCTCCCTCACCACCACCCACCCCCTCCCCCGCACCGGAAACCCCACCCGCTACTGGACCACCCTCACCACCGCCGGCGAACTGCTCACCACCACCCGACACTCCACCACCCGACACTCCGACACCCGTATCAAGTACGCCCTCACCCACTGCCGCACCCAGACCACCAAGCACCAGAAGTCGACGGGTCCGACTTCCTACTCCTCGCCGCCCGAGGCGAGCGTCCGATGAACCTTCCACCCCCTCGGCATCTCCAACCGCCTGAGTCCCGCCGAGCCATGGCCAGAGCCCCTCCCCTCCAGGACGGGGCTGCAACGACACAATCCGGACCACGACCAGGAGAAACGCATGACCCAGACGCCCGCACCGTGGGGCATCAGCAGGATGGGGCCCTACCCGGCCACCGCCACGCTCCCGTCGTTCACGCCCGTGATCGACCCCGAGACGCAGATCGCCGTCATCGTGGACGAGAACGGCCGAACGGTCGAGCTGGGGAACCACGGCACCAGCACCAGCGGTCTCACGCCCACCCACACGAGCCCCGGTGACGGGGCCAAGCCGGGCGGGGCCACGGACAGCGACGTGACCGAGTCCTACGACCAGGACCAGAGTTCCGGCTGATGGACAACCGAAGCAGGTCGGTGCTGGTGCTGACCAACTCCTCCGACGTGACAGCGGATGTGGTCCTGCGGGTGCTCGCCGAGCGCCGGGTACCGGTGGTCCGTCTCGATCCCGGCACCGACCTGCACGCGGGTGCCTCGCTGACGGCCGTGTACGGCACCGGTGCTCGGCGGGGCATCCTGCGCACGTCGAGCCGCGAGCTCGACCTCACGGCTGTTCGATCGGTCTGGGTCCGCCGACCGTCCCCCTTCGAGGGGCCGCCCGACCTCGCCGGGCAGGACCGCCGGTTCGCCGCCTCACAGGCCTTCTGGGGGGCGGGCGGCATCCTGGCCTCACTTCCCGGGGCGCACTACGTGAACCACCCGTGGCTCAACCGGGCAGCGGAGTACAAGCCGGCTCAGCTCGCCACCGCGCAGCGCTGCGGATTCCGGGTGCCCGACACCCTGATCACCGACGACGACCACGAGGCACGGAGTTTCGCCGCCGACCACGTCGCCGGCATGGTCTACAAGCCCCTGTGGAACACCCCGTACTCGGTGGACGGGCAGGCCCGGGCCGTCTGGGTGCACGAAGTCCGCGGCCAGGACATCACCGAGGCCGTGACAGCGTGTCCGCACCTGTTCCAGGCCAGGGTTCCCAAGGCGTTCGACACCCGGGTGACCGCTGTCGGAAACCGGCTCTTCGGCACCCGCATCGACAGCCCGGACCTCGACTGGCGATACCGCCAGGACCGAATGCGTTGCAGTCCGATCGACGTCCCCGCCCCGGTCGCCGAGGCCATCACCCGCTACCTCGCCGCCTTCCAACTGGTTTTCGGGGCATTCGACTTCGCCGTCACCGCTGACGGCACGTGGTCCTTCCTGGAGTGCAACCCGAACGGGCAGTGGGCGTGGCAGCCGGCCGGGACCACCCATCGGATCGCGCACACGATCGCCGACCAACTGGAAAGAGGTCACCACGAATGACCACGTCCGACATCCTTCGCGCAGCCCTCGTCGACCAGCTCACCGGGAACGGCACGCTCACCGACCCCGCGTGGATCGACGCCGCCACCGCTGTACCGCGTGAGCTGTTCGTCTGCGGCTACTTCGTCCCGATCGACGGGAGCGCCCCCACCGGCTACCGGGCCGTGCGCCATGGCGACCCCGGATACCTGGAGGGGGTCTACACCGACCAGACCCTCGTCACCCAACTCGACGGTCGCACATGCCCGGAAGAGACCGGGGAGCAGTCGGTCTCCGGGGCACCCTCGTCGTCATCGACGCTGCCCTCGCTCGTGCTGGCCATGTGGCAGCGGCTCGGCGCGGACGTCGGCCACCGGGTGCTCGAAGTCGGCACCGGGACCGGCTATTCGACCGCCCTCGGGGCTCACCGCCTCGGCGACGGAGCCATCACCAGCATCGAGTGCGACCCCCGGGTCGCCGAACGCGCGGCCGCGGCCGTCGAGGCCGCCGGCTACGCCCCGCGCCTCGTCACCGGCGACGGCCTCGGCGGGGACCCGGACGGCGGCTCGTTCGACCGGCTGATCGCGACGTGCTCGGTCCGGTACCTGCCGACGGCCTGGCTCCACCAGGTGAAGCCGGGCGGCCGGATCCTGGTCACCTTCTCCGGGTGGGGCTACGCCAACGCCCTGGCGCTGCTCGACGTGACCGGCCCGGGCGAGGCCACCGGCAGGTTCCTGCCCGGCCACACCAGCTTCATGATCGCCCGCCCCCACGACCGGCCGCCCCGTCCGGCTCTTGCCCTGCTCCCCGGCGAGGAGCGCGCGAGCCGCATCGACCCCGCGAAGCTCGACACCTGGACCGGAAGCTGGGTCGCGCAGCTCGCGGCACCCTCAGCGGAACGGATGGGGGCGGGCGGTCGGCAGATCCTCTCGGACGTGGCCACCGGATCGCAGGCCCGGACCGTACCCGATCCGGCAGGCGGCTGGACCGTCGTCCAGCGCGGACCGCTCCACCTGTGGGACCAGGTGGAGACCGCCATCGAGGCTTGGCAGAGCGCGGGCGAGCCGCCCCAGGACGCCTTCGGCCTTACGGTCTCGGCAGCCGGCCAACGCGTCTGGCTCGGCAGCCACGACGGCCCGGGCTGGAACCTGCCGATCTGACCCGACCCCTTCGGATCGGACGCAGCCCGCCGCCCCAACCCGTGCGCGGGTTGGGGCGGTCCGCGCCGCCCGCTGTCACGGGGTGCGCTGCGGCCCCTGGGTGGACGCGCTGCCCGCGGTGACGAGGACGGGGCCGGCGGCGGTCCGCGGCGCCGGGGCCCCGGCGCCAGGACGGCCGGGCGCGGCGGGCGCGGCCGGGCGCAGGAGGACGGCGCAGGCGAGGGCCGCCAGCAGGGCGAGCGAGGCCGACACGACCAGGCAGAGCTGGAGGCCGTCGAGGAAGGAGCCGCTGAGCGCGCTCAGGGCCGGCCTGGTGGCGGGGCCGAGGTCGAGCCCGGCGACGGCGCCGAGGCCCTGTTCCCGGGCGACGGCGAGGACGTGGCCGCCGGTCTCCGTGGGCACGCCGGCGTCGGCGAGCCGGCCGGGCAGGGCGTCGAGGGCGCGGGTGGTGAGCAGGGTGCCGAGGACGGCGGGGCCGAGGGCGCCGCCGAGCTGGCGGAAGGCGTTGTTGCCCGCCGCGGCCATGCCGGCCAGGTGGTGCGGTACGGAGGAGACGGCGGAGGCCGTCATCGGGGTGAGGACGGCGCCGATGCCGAGGCCGAGCAGGACCAGGCGCCAGGCGAGCGACCCGTACGAGGTGGCCGCGTCGACGCCGGTCAGCGACAGCAGCGAGCCCGCCATCACCACCAGACCGGTGGTGATCATGACCCGGGGGGACACCCGGTGCATCAGCCGTCCGACGGGGATGCCCGCGACCAGGGACGTCCCGGACACCAGGACCATCCGCAGTCCGGCCTCCCACGTGCTCAGGTGCTGCACCAGGCCGAAGTACAGGCTCAGGACGAAGAAGAAGCCGATCAGCCCCAGGAAGCTGATCATGGCGACCAGTGACGTGGCGGCGAAGGCGGGGCTGCGGAACAGGGCCAGGTCGAGCATCGGGCTGTCGCTGCGGCGCTCCACGAGGACGAACGCGACGGCGCTCACGGCGCCGATCACCAGGGCCGCCACCACGGAGGGCGTGCCGAAGCCGTCGGCGCCGCCCTCGATCACGCCGTAGACGACGGCGGTGACCGTGACGGCCGCGCTGATCTGCCCGGGCCAGTCGAGCCGCCGGCCGTGCGGCGCCCGGGAGTCGGGCAGCAGGAAGGCCGCGACGACCAGTACGACCAGGGACACCGGGATCGGCAGGAGGAAGATCCAGCGCACCGCGACGTGCTGCTGCAGCAGCCCGGCGATCAGCGGTCCCATGGCCAGCGAGGCCAGCATGGACATCGCCCACAGGCCGATGAACCTCCCGCGCTCCCGATGGTCGGGGACGGCGTGGCTGATCAGGGCCAGCGTGGTGGGCAGCAGGGCCGCCGCACCCAGTCCGGAGGCCGCCTGCCCGACCCACAGCGACTGCACCGAGTCCGCGGTCAGCGAGACGGCCGCGCCCAGGGCGCAGAAGGCCATGCCCGCCTGGAACACCCGCTTGCGGCCGTGGACGTCGCCCCACACCCCGGTGGTCAGGATCAGCGCGGCCATCGGCAGCACGAACGCGTCCGAGACCCAGGACAGTTGGGAGGTCGAGGCGCCCAGCACCCGCTGGAGCGCCGGCAGGCTCACGGACACGGTGGTCACGGGGAGGTAGGCGACGAAGACGCCCAGGCAGGCCATGACGAGCGTGACGCCTCGTCCGGCCACGGGGCGCTGCACCGTTGCGGAGTTCACGGGGTGGTTCCTTCGACTGCGGGATGCCGCGCGGGCACCGGTTGCTGGGGGCACCGCAAAGCTTCGGCCCCACGGGCGGAGAATCCCCAAGCGATCCCGGCAGACGTACCGGAACCTCCGTTCCGGCCCGCTCCTGTGTCAGGATTCCTCCGTGCCTGACGATCTGGACCGCAAAATCATCCACGGGCTCTACAGTGCCCCCCGGGTCTCCTTCCGCCGCCTCGGCGAGGTCGTGGGGGTGTCCGAACAGACCGTGGCCCGCCGCTACAACGCGCTGCGGCGCGGCGGGATCCTGCGCGTCATCGGGCAGCGGAGCCCGTCCGCCCACGGGCAGGCGGAGTGGGTCGCGCGGCTGCGCTGCCGCCCGGAGGCCGTGGGGCCCGTCGCCGACTCCCTCGCCCGCAGGCCCGAGGTCGGCTACGCCAGCATCGCCTCCGGCGGGTCGGAGATCATCTGCACCATCCGCTCGGCCGCCGGCACCGGGCGCGACGACGTCCTGCTGCGGCAGCTCCCGCGCGCCGCCTCGGTCCTCGACATGAGCGTCGACCTCCTCCTGCACGCGTTCGGCGCCCCGGACGCGGTCGGCTGGGCCGGCGGGGAGCGCTCCCTGACCGACGAGCAGGTGCGGCTGCTGACGGCGGAGCGCCCCGTGGCCGCCGGGCCGCCGCTCGCCCCGGCCGACGAGGACCTCCCGCTCTTCGAGGCCCTGGCGGAGGACGGCCGCGCCTCCCACACCCGCCTGGCGGAGGTCACCGGCTGGTCCACGCCCCGGGTCGCCCGCCGGCTGGAGGCCCTGGAGGCCTCCGGCTCCCTCGCCTACGGCATCGACATCCTGCCGGAGCGCCTCGGCTACGAGCTCAACGCCGTCCTCTGGCTCCAGGTCGACCTGCCCGGACTCGACCGGATCGGCGAGGAGCTCGGCCGGCACGAGGAATGCGCCTTCGTCGCGGCGACCAGTGGCAGGCACAACCTCATGGCCGTCGTCATCTGCCGGGACACCCCCGACTTCTACCGCTACCTCAGCGGCCGCCTGGCCCGCATCGAGGGCATCAGGGGCTACGAGATCAGCATCCGCGTCCGCCGCCTCAAGCAGTCCGTGTCCCTGATCCACCACGGACGGCTGATCCACCCCCCGCTGGGCTGACGCGGGCGCACCGGAGAACGGGCCCGGACGCCTCGCGCGCCCGGACCCGCCCGAAGGCCACCCGTCAGTGCGCGGCTGCCTCCCAGTTCGGGCCGACACCGACCGAGACGTCCAGCGGGGCGCGCAGCGGGTAGGCGCCCGCCATCTGCTCGCGGACGACGGCCTCGACCCGCTCGCGCTCGCCGGGGGCCAGCTCCAGCACGATTTCGTCGTGCACCTGGAGCAGCATCCGGGAGGTGAGGCCGGCCGCGCGCAGCGCCTCGTCGACCCGGAGCATGGCGATCTTGACGATGTCGGCGGCCGAGCCCTGGATGGGGGCGTTGAGGGCCATCCGCTCGGCCATCTCGCGGCGCTGGCGGTTGTCGCTGTTGAGGTCCGGCAGGTAGCGGCGGCGGCCGAGGAGGGTCTCGGTGTAGCCGGTGGCCCGGGCCTCGTCGACGACCCGGCGCAGGTAGTCCCGGACGCCGCCGAAGCGCTCGAAGTAGGTGTCCATCAGGCCCTGGGCCTCGGTCGGCTTGATGCCGAGCTGCTGCGAGAGCCCGTACGCGGACAGCCCGTACGCCAGGCCGTAGGACATCGCCTTGATCTTGCGGCGCATCTCGGCGTCCACCGCGGCGCCCGGCACCTCGAAGACCTGGGAGGCGACGGTGGTGTGCAGGTCCTCGCCGGAGGCGAAGGCCTCCAGCAGCGCCTCGTCCTCGGACAGGTGCGCCATGATCCGCAGTTCGATCTGCGAGTAGTCGGCGGTGAGCAGCGACTCGTAGCCCTCGCCGACGATGAAGGCGCGGCGGATCGCCCGGCCCTCCTCGGTGCGGACCGGGATGTTCTGCAGGTTCGGGTCCTGCGAGGAGAGCCGGCCGGTGGCGGCGACCATCTGGTTGAAGGTGGTGTGGATCCGGCCCTTGGGCGAGACGGTCTTGAGCAGGCCCTCGACGGTGGTGCGCAGCTTGGCCTGGTCGCGGTGGCGCAGCAGGATGACCGGCAGTTCGTTGTCGGTCTGGGTGGCCAGCCAGGTGAGCGCGTCGGCGTCGGTGGTGTAGCCGGTCTTGATCTTCTTGGTCTTGGGGAGCGCGAGCTCGCCGAAGAGGATCTCCTGGAGCTGCTTGGGCGAGCCGAGATTGAACTCGCGGCCGGCGGCGGCGTGCGCCTCCTCCACCACGCGCTGGATCTCGGCGGCGAACTGCGCCTCCAGCCGGGTGAGCCAGTCGCGGTCGGCGGCGATGCCGTAGCGCTCCATGCGGGCGAGCAGGGCGGCGATGGGCAGTTCCATGTCGCGCGTCAGCTCGACGGCGCCGACCTCGGCGAGGCGGGTGTCGAAGAGCGCGGCGAGGTCGAGCACGGCGCGGGCCTGGAGCATCAGCGACCGGGCGGCGGCCGTCTCGTCCTCCTCCGGCGCGTCGAAGGAGAGTTGGCCGCTCTCGGTGGCGGGGGCCGGGGTGAGCGAGCGGCCCAGGTACTCCTCGGCGAGCACCTCCAGGGTGAAGGTGCGGCGGCCGGGCTTGATCAGGTAGGCGGCGAGCGCGGTGTCGGCGACGACGCCGTCGATCGTCCAGCCGCGCTCGGCGAAGGCGCGCATGACGTGCTTGGCGATGTGCAGGGCCTTGGGGGCGGCGGCGTCGGCGAGCCAGCCGGCGAAGGCCCGCTCGTCCTCCTCGGCGAGCAGCGCCGGGTCGAACCAGGCGGCCGTCTCCCCCGCGGCGAGGGCGACTTCGGTGACCTCGCCGGTGCCGAGCGCCCACTGGTAGACGGCGGCGAGGGCGACGGTGGTCTTGCCGTCGGAGGCGTGCTCGGCCAGCCAGGCGGCCAGGGTGCCCGGGTCGGTGAGGAGTTCGCCGTCCACCTCGATGCCGGGGGCGAGCTCGGCCTCGGCGGTGTCCGATCCGGTGGACGGGTCGATGCCGAAGACGCGGTCGCGGAAGTTGGCGTTGCGGAACTCCAGCGACTCCATCAGGGTGCCGACGGCGTCCTTGTCGAACGGCTTGCGGTCCAGGTCGGTGACGCCGAGCGGGAGTTCGACGTCGCGGACCAGCTCGGTGAGCACCCGGTTGCGCTTGACCGAGTCGAGGTGGTCGCGCAGCTTCTCGCCGATCTTGCCCTTGACCTCGTCGGCGCGGGCGACGAGTTCGTCGAAGGAGCCGAACTGGTTGACCCACTTGGCGGCCGTCTTCTCGCCGACGCCGGGGATGCCGGGCAGGTTGTCGGACGGGTCGCCGCGCAGGGCGGCGAGGTCCGGGTACTGGCGCGGGGTGACGCCGTACTTCTCGGCGACCTTCTCCGGGGTGTAACGGGTGAGCTCGGAGACGCCCTTGGTCGGGTAGAGCACGGTGACGTGGTCGGTGACCAGCTGGAGCGAGTCGCGGTCGCCGGTGACGATGTCGACGTCGTAGCCGGCCGCCTCGGCGGCGGTGGCCAGGGTGGCGATGATGTCGTCGGCCTCGAAGCCCTCGGCCGTCAGCCGGGGGACGTGCATGGCGTCGAGCAGTTCGCCGATCAGGCCGACCTGGCTCTTGAACTCGTCCGGCGTCTTGGCGCGGTTGGCCTTGTAGTCGGGGAACTCGACGGAGCGGAACGTCTGCCGGGAGAGGTCGAAGGCGACGGCGAGGTGGGTGGGCTGCTCGTCCCGGACGGTGTTGGCGAGCATCGAGGCGAAGCCGTAGACCGCGTTGGTGGGCTGGCCGGTGGAGGTGTTGAAGTTCTCCACGGGCAGGGCGTAGAAGGCCCGGTAGGCCATCGAGTGCCCGTCGAGCAGCATCAGCCGGGGCCGCGGGCCGGCCCCGCCGCCACCCGTCGCGCCCTTGTCCGTACTCTGCGTAGCCACGTCAACGTCCGTTCCTGCCGATTCCACTACCGGCCACCGATCCTATGGCCCGGCACCGACAAAAAGGACGCCGCGCCGGTCCGGCCACCGCTGCTACCTATGAGTAGGACGGTCGTACGATCACAGGCGGCACACCCCCGAGCGGCAGGAGTTCCCCCATGACCGACGCGGTCCCCGACACCGTCCCCGACACCGCCCCCGAGACCGTCCCCGACACCGCCCCCGACAGCGCGCACGACGGCACGCCCGTCCTGAACGTCCCGCAGGACGTGCTGGACCACTTCGCCAAGCTCGGCGTGAACGCGCAGACCTTCTCCGGCGGCCACCTCGGCGAGAAGCTCGGCATCCGGATCGTCGAGGCCTCCGGCGACCGCGTGGTCGGCACCATGCCGGTGGAGGGCAACCAGCAGCCGTACGGGCTGCTGCACGGCGGCGCGTCGGCGGCGCTGGCCGAGACGCTGGGCTCGATCGGGGCGATGCTGCACGCCGGTCCCGGCCGCTACGCGGTCGGCGTGGACCTCAACGCCACCCACCACCGCTCGGCCACCTCCGGGCTGGTGACCGGGGTGGCGACGGCCGTGTTCAAGGGCCGCACCGCCGCCACCTACGAGATCGCGATCACCGACGACACCGGCCGGCGGATCACCAGCTGCCGGCTGACCTGCATGCTGCGCGACCTCTGACCGAACTCCGAGGCGTGACAACGTCCGCACAGCGGACCGGAGTTCACTCCGGACAACATCAAGTCCCTTTTCCGCCCCCTTGTTTGACCTTCCGCCACCTTGGGCAGGCGTTGGTCTGGACAAGGGGGCGTTCACATGTCCGGGCGCGGTCGGCACACATCCCGCGCTCATAACGCTGCGTAACAAGTAGGAAATCCGATCAATTGCCGGTCCCGAGGCCTTCAGGCGCCCCGGGACCACTCGGCCGCGCCCCCGTTGTCCGTAATGCGGACGCTCAAGGTCGGAAGCAGGGCATCGGACACGAGCGTCCGATAATCGGCACTGCCAGCTGCAACCCCCATTTCTGGGCCTTACATCGCCCTACCAGCGCGTAAACGCCCGCCATCTCGGGATCGATCGAACCGGAACGACCACATGGTGAGACAAATACTCCGTGTGCTCATAACAAGAGAATCACAGCCTGCGCCCAGTACTGCCCGAGTCGCCCAAGGGCATCTAGAGTCACGGCCAGTCACCGCGCCATTCGATTGGGCCAGGCCCTCCGCGCACTCCGGCTCCCGCCACTCCGGCGCGGGCGCCTCCTGAACCGAAGGGGACCCTCGTGCGTCACCGTTCAGCAGTTGTCGTGAGCATTGCCGTTATCGGTGCCCTCAGCCTCAGCGCCTGCGGCTCCCGCGGAGAGAAGAAGGCCGACGGCGGCAACTCCAACTCCGGCTCCACCACCGTCGTCATCGGCGTCGACTCCCCGCTCACCGGCGACCTCTCCGCCCTCGGCCTCGGCATCCGCAACTCCGCCGACCTCGCGATCAAGAAGGCCAACGAGACCAACGAGGTCCCCGGCGTCAAGTTCGAGATCAAGGCCCTCGACGACACCGGCAAGCCCGCCCCCGGCCAGCAGAACGCCACCCAGCTGGTCGGCGACCCCAAGGTCCTCGGCGTCGTCGGCCCGCTCAACTCCAGTGTGTCGCAGTCGATGCAGCAGATCTTCGACGACGCCAGCCTGGTCCAGGTCTCCCCCGCCAACACCGGCGTCGCCCTCAGCCAGGGCGAGAAGTGGGCCAGCGGCGAGAAGAAGCGCCCGTTCACGTCCTACTTCCGCACCGCCACCACCGACGCCGTCCAGGGCCCGTTCGCCGCCCAGTTCCTCTACAACGACGCCAAGAAGACCAAGGTCTTCCTGATCGACGACCAGAAGACCTACGGCGCGGGCCTGGCCGGCACCTTCAAGGGCGAGTTCACCAAGCTCGGCGGCCAGCTCGTCGGCGAGGAGCACGTCAACCCCGACGACCGCGACTTCGCCGCCATCGTCACCAAGGTCAAGAGCTCCGGAGCCGAAGCCGTCTACTACGGCGGCGAGTACCCCGCGGCCGGCCCGCTCTCCCTCCAGCTCAAGGAGGCCAACGTCAACATCCCGCTGATGGGCGGCGACGGCATCCAGAGCGGCGACTTCATCAAGCTCAACCCCAAGAGCCAGGGCGACTACGCCACCGCCGTCGGCCTGCCGGTCGAGAGCCTGGACACCGCCAAGAAGTTCATCGCCGACTACAAGGCGGCCGGCTACAAGGACGCCTACGAGACCTACGGCGGCTACTCGTACGACAGCGCCTGGGCCATCATCCAGGGCGTCAAGCAGGCCGTGAAGGACAACAACGGCAAGGTCCCCGACCGCAAGGCCGTCCGCGACGCCGTCCAGAAGGTCAGCTTCGCCGGCGTGACCGGCACCGTCTCCTTCGACGAGTTCGGCGACACCACCAACAAGCAGCTCACCGTCTACACCGTCAAGGACGGCAAGTGGGCCGTGGAGAAGTCCGGCACCTTCAAGGGCTGATCCAGGGCCGGTTCAGGGACTGGCCGAAGAACCGCCCTACTGACTGACGCCCAGTCACCACCGGTACCGCCGACGCCACTTCACCACCACCACGCGCGGGGGCGCCACGAGTGCCCCCGCGCGCACCCACATCCACCACCCACGCGGACACCCCGAACGCACTACGGAGGCCCAGCGGTGCACGACCTACCGCAGCAGCTGGCCAACGGCCTGATCCTCGGAGCCCTCTACGGGCTCGTCGCGATCGGCTACACGATGGTCTACGGCATCGTCCAGCTCATCAACTTCGCCCACGGCGAGATCGTCATGGTCGGCGGCTTCGGCGCCCTGACCGCCTACCTCGCCCTCCCCGGCGGCACCACCCTGTGGCTGGCCCTGCCGCTCATGCTGATCGCCGGCATCCTGGTCTCCACCCTCACCGCCGTCGCCGCCGAGCGCTTCGCCTACCGCCCGCTGCGCAACGCCCCACGGCTCGCCCCGCTGATCACCGCGATCGGGCTGTCCATCCTGCTCCAGCAGCTCGTCTTCTCCTTCTACCCGGACGCCAAGAAGGCCCGGGTCTTCCCCAAGATCCCCGGCGACCCGTTCAGCCTCGGCTCCGTCACCATCCAGCGCAGCGACCTCTTCCTGATCATCGCCGCCCCGCTGTGCATGCTCGCCCTCGGCTGGTTCGTCACCCGCACCCGCTCCGGGCGCGCCATGCAGGCCACCAGCCAGGACCCGGACACCGCCAAGCTGATGGGCATCGACACCGACCGCATCATCGTCATGGCCTTCGCCATCGGCGCCGCGTTCGCCGCCGTCGCCGCCGTCGCCTACGGGCTGCGCAGCGGCCAGGTCGACTTCCGGATGGGCTTCATCCTCGGCCTCAAGGCCTTCACCGCCGCCGTCCTCGGCGGCATCGGCAACATCTACGGCGCCATGCTCGGCGGCCTCGCCCTCGGCCTCGCCGAAGCCCTCGCCACCGGCTACATTCAGCACCTGCCCGGCATGCACCTCTTCGGGGGCGGCGCCTGGAAGGACGTCTGGGCCTTCGTTCTCCTCATCCTCGTCCTCCTGATCCGGCCCCAGGGCCTGCTCGGCGAGCGCGTCGCGGACAGGGCGTGACCACCATGACCACCACCCACACCGAGACGACCCCGGTCATCCCGCTGCCGGCCCGCGCCGCCGCCGCCGTCACCGGACTCGGCGCCCTCGCCACCGCCGCCTCCGCCGCCATGTCCTGGACCTGGACCTCCGACTTCCCCGGCGACCTCACCTACTACGGCTCCCCGGCCGGCCTCCAGTGGCTCGCCCTCGCCGCCGGCCTGCTCACCCTGGTCCTGCTGCTCGCCGCCCAGGGCGTCCCCGGCCTGCGCTGGGCCGCCCCCACCCGCAGCAACAACGCCGTCCTGTACGCCGCCACCGGCGCCCTCACCGTCGCCGTCTACGCGGTCGCCGCCATCTCCTCCGAGCTCGGCGGCACCACCAACCTCGAACCCGGCGGCTGGGTGCTCGCCGCGGGCGGCCTGCTCGCCGTCCTCGGCGCCCTCGGCCTGCCCCTCGACCGCCGCACCGCCGTACCGCTGCGGATCCTCGACAGGCGCCTCTTCCTGCTCGTCCCGGTCGCCCCCGCCGCCTGGTTCGGCGCCCACGCCATCCCCGGCGACAAGCCGGTGGCCCCGGTCATGACCGCCCTGTCCGGCGGCCTCGCCATCGCGGCCGGCGTCGTCCTGCTGCTCCAGCTCGGCCACCTCGCCAACAGCGGGCTGCGGCTGGGCCGGATCGACCGCCCGCTGGCCGCGCCGCGGGCCCTCCCCTCCTGGGTCGAGGTGCTGCTGATCGTCCTCGCCTTCGGGACCGGACTGTTCGCGATCACCTTCGGCATCGACACCGAGTACGGCGAACTCTTCACCGGCTACCTGCTGTTCGTCGCCCTCGCCGTCCCCGCCCTGACCAGGTCCGGCCTGCTCGCCCGGCTGCGCGCGCTGACCGTCAAGCACCGCCCGGTCACCACCGGCGCCGCCTTCGCCGCCGCCGCCGGCTTCCCGTTCACCCAGACCAGCGACCAGTACACCTCGGTCGCCACCAACATCCTGATCTTCGCCACCGTCGCCCTCGGCCTCAACATCGTCGTCGGCCTGGCCGGCCTGCTCGACCTCGGGTACGTCGCCTTCCTCGGCGTCGGCGCCTACGCCGCCGCCTTGGTCTCCGGCTCCCCCGCCTCGCCCATCCACGTCCAGTTCCCGTTCTGGGCCGCGATGCTCACCGGCGCCGTCGTCTCGATGGTCTTCGGCGTCCTGATCGGCGCCCCCACCCTGCGGCTGCGCGGCGACTACCTCGCCATCGTCACCCTCGGGTTCGGCGAGATCTTCCGCATCACCATGCTCAACCTCAACGGCACCACCGGCCCCAAGGTCACCAACGGCTCCAACGGCATCCCGCGCATCCCGGACCTGCAGATCCTCGGCTTCGACCTCGGCAAACCGCACACCGTGGCCGGCGTCGAACTCGGCCGCTTCTCCAACTACTACCTGCTGATGCTGCTGGTCACCGCCCTGGTCGTGCTGGTCTTCGCCCGGGTCGGCAACTCCCGCATCGGCCGCGCCTGGGTCGCCATCCGCGAGGACGAGACCGCCGCCGAGGCCATGGGCATCAACGGCTTCCGGCTCAAGCTGCTCGCCTTCGCCCTCGGCGCCCTGCTGGCCGGCCTGGCCGGCACCGTCCAGGCCCACGTCAGCTACACCGTCACCCCCGACCAGTACACCTTCGCCGAGGCCCTCCCGCCGAACTCCGCCTTCCTGCTCGCCGCCGTCATCCTCGGCGGCATGGGCACCATCAGCGGCCCGCTGGCCGGCGCCACCCTGCTCTTCCTCATCCCGAAGAAGCTCGAGTTCCTCGCCGACTACCAGCTCCTCGCCTTCGGCGCCGCCCTCATCGTCCTGATGCGGGTCCGCCCCGAGGGCCTCATCCCCAACCGGCGCCGCCAGCTGGAGTTCCACGAGGCCGCCGTCCCGGCCCAGGCCTCCGGCGAGCCGACCGCACTCACCAAGTCAGGGGCGTGACCGACCCGATGACCACCACCACCGCCGCACCCCTGCTCGAAGTCACCGGCGTCACCATGCGCTTCGGCGGCCTCACCGCGGTCAACGACGTCTCCCTGACCGTCGGCGAGGGCGAGATCATCGGTCTGATCGGCCCCAACGGCGCCGGCAAGACCACCTTCTTCAACTGCCTCACCGGCCTGTACGTGCCTACCGAGGGCGCCGTCCGCTACCGCGACACCCTGCTGCCGCCCAAGCCCCACCTCGTCACCCAGGCCGGCATCGCCCGCACCTTCCAGAACATCCGGCTGTTCGCCAACATGACCGTCCTGGAGAACGTCCTGGTCGGCCGGCACACCCGCACCAAGGAGGGCATCTTCTCCGCCATCCTGCGCGGCCCCGGCTACCACCGCGCCGAGGCCGAGAGCCGCGAGAAGGCCATGGAACTCCTGATGTTCACCGGCCTCGCCGAGAAGGCCGACCACCTCGCCCGCAACCTCCCGTACGGCGAGCAGCGCAAGCTGGAGATCGCCCGCGCCCTCGCCTCCGAACCCGGCCTGCTGCTGCTCGACGAACCCACCGCCGGCATGAACCCCCAGGAGACCCGGGCCGCCGAGGAACTCGTCTTCGCGATCCGCGACAAGGGGATCTCCGTCCTCGTCATCGAGCACGACATGCGCTTCATCTTCAACCTCTGCGACCGCACCGCGGTGCTCGTCCAGGGCCAGAAGATCGTCGAGGGCGACCGCGAGACCGTCCAGAACGACGAACGCGTCATCACCGCCTACCTGGGCGCCCCGCTCGAAGGCACCACCCCCGCCGTTACGGAGTCCGACCAGTGACCGCACTTCTCGAGGTCGAGGACCTCCGCGTCGCCTACGGCAAGATCGAAGCCGTCAAGGGCATCAGCTTCACCGTCGAACAGGGCGAGGTCACCACCCTCATCGGCACCAACGGCGCCGGCAAGACCACCACCCTGCGCACCCTGTCCGGCCTGCTCAAGCCCACCGCCGGACGGATCACCTTCGACGGCCAGGACCTCTCGGCCGTCCCCGCCCACAGGATCGTCGCCCTCGGCCTCGCCCACTCCCCCGAGGGACGGCACATCTTCCCCCGGATGACCATCGAGGAGAACCTCCTCCTCGGCGCCTTCCTGCGCACCGACGCGGCCGGCATCACCGCGGACGTCGAACGGGCCTACACCCTGTTCCCGATCCTCGGCGAACGCCGCCGCCAGGCCGCCGGCACGCTCTCCGGCGGCGAGCAGCAGATGCTCGCGATGGGGCGGGCCCTGATGTCCCGGCCCAAGCTGCTCATGCTGGACGAGCCCTCCATGGGGCTCTCCCCGCTGATGATGCAGAAGATCATGTCCACCATCGTGGAACTGAAGTCCTCCGGTACGACCATCCTCCTGGTCGAGCAGAACGCCCAGGCGGCCCTCTCCCTCTCCGACCGCGGCTACGTCATGGAGACCGGCCGCATCGTCCTCTCCGGGACGGGCGCCGACCTCCTGCACGACGAGTCCGTCCGCAAGGCCTACCTCGGCGAGGACTGAGCCCCTGCACGCGAAAGGGCCCGGCAGAAACGTTCTTCTGCCGGGCCCTTCCCGCACGCCTACTCGGGCTTGGCCTCTTCCGCCTTCTTGCGGTCCTGGGCCTCGCCCTCCTCGATGACCGCCTCGGCCACCGCCGCCATCGTCATCCGACGGTCCATCGACGTCTTCTGGATCCACCGGAAGGCCGCCGGCTCGTTCAGCCCGAACTTGGTCTGCAGCACGCCCTTCGCCCGGTCCACCAGCTTCCGGGTCTCCAACCGCTGGCTGAGATCCCCGATCTCCTTCTCCAGCGCCCGCATCTCGGCGTACCGGGACACCGCCATCTCGATCGCCGGCACCAGGTCCGACTTCGAGAACGGCTTGACGATGTACGCCATCGCCCCCGCGTCCCGCGCCCGGTCCACCAGCTCCCGCTGCGAGAACGCCGTCAGCATCAGCACCGGCGCCAGGTGCTTGTCGTGGATCTGCTCGGCCGCGGACAACCCGTCCAGCACCGGCATCTTCACGTCGAAGATCGCCAGATCCGGCTTCAGCTCCTCCACGAGGCGCACCGCCGTCTCCCCGTCGCCGGCCTCACCGACGACGGTGTACCCCTCCTCCTCCAGCATCTCCTTCAGATCGAGACGGATCAGCGCCTCGTCCTCGGCGATCACGATCCGGGTGATCTGGGGCGTATCGGTCTCAAGCGGCTGCGCCTGCTCGTCGGCGGTGCTCACGGGGCTCCTAGTTCCGGCGGGGTACTGCATGCACGAGGGTACCTAGACACGGTATGTTTAGGGCATTCAGGGTCGGGGGCAACCTTCGATTCTGCGGTTGGCCCCGATAGCCCAGCGGTAGAGGCAGTGGTCTCAAACACCATCCAGCGTGGGTTCGAATCCCACTCGGGGTACCTCTCCTTCATTTCGAAGGATCGTCGACATGGCATGCCTTCACCAACTGTGGATGAAGAGCAGCTGATGTGACTCAGCTCGCCTTGTCCAACGGCTCCAGCTCGACAGTGAGCCTCATGCCGAGTGCTTCGGCGAACCTCTCCAGGACCACGATCGTGGGCATCGTCCCACCCGCCTCGAAGCGGGCCACGGCCGGCTGCTGCATGCCGAGGGCCGCCGCCAACTGAACCTGCGTCATTCCGAGGGCCTCGCGGCGCAGGCGGACGGCCTCACCGAGCTCGAAGCGGATCCGGGCAGCCTCGTACGCGGCACCGGCTCCGGGACGGTTCATGATCTCCTCGCGCATGGCCCGCCAGGACGTGCGTTCGCTCATCCCACCCACTCCTCGTCCTCGTCCACGGTGTGCTGCTCGACGACGCACCGACGCATCGCCCGCCTCGCCCGCTCGACCTCGCCGACCTCCCGCATACGCGTCTTGCGGAACACCGTCAGCAGGATGATCCTCCTACCGGTTGCGATCCAGTAGGTGATGCGCATCTCCAGTTCGTTCAAATGGAAGCGCAGTTCCCTCAGCTTTCCGTCCAACTGCCGGGTGTGCGGCTCTCCGAGCAGCGGCCCGCGGACGGCGAGCAGTTCGATGTAGAAGGCGACCGTTTCCTGGTCGTCCTGGCCCATCCCGAGGATCCAGTCCCGGACCTCCGGTTCGAGTTCCACCTCTCCCCAAGTCATAACACGAATGTTATGGACGCACCAGGCGCCTCCCCCGCCGTTCCGACGGCGGGCGGGCGACGTCCCGTCGAATGGGGGACGCCGCCCGCGGACAGCCGTACGAGGATCGCTCAGGCGTCCAACGTCCCCACGTGGTGGACGCGGACGAGGTTGGTGGAGCCGGCCAGGCCGGGGGGTGAGCCGGCGGTGATGACGACGATGTCGCCCTTCTGGCAGCGGCCGAGGGAGAGGAGGGCCGCGTCGACCTGTTCGACCATCTGGTCGGTGGTCGGGGCGAACGGGCCGAGGAAGGTCTCCACGCCCCAGGTGAGGGCGAGTTGGCTGCGTACGGCCGGTTCGTAGGTGAAGGCGAGGACGGGGATGGGCGAGCGGTAGCGGGTGAGCCGGCGGGCGGTGTCGCCGGACTGGGTGAAGGCGATCAGGTACTTGGCGTGCAGGAAGTCGCCGATCTCGGCGGCCGCGCGGGCGACGGCGCCGCCCTGGGTGCGCGGCTTGTTGCCGGTGGTGAGCGGCGGGAGGCCGGCGGCCAGGATGTCGTTCTCGGCGGCCTCGACGATCCGGGCCATGGTCTTGACCGTCTCGACGGGGTACTTGCCGACGGAGGTCTCGCCGGAGAGCATCACCGCGTCCGTCCCGTCGAGGACGGCGTTGGCGACGTCGGAGGCCTCGGCGCGGGTCGGCCGGGAGGTGTTGATCATCGAGTCGAGCATCTGGGTCGCGACGATGACCGGCTTGGCGTTGCGGCGGGCGAGCTTGATGGCGCGCTTCTGGACCAGCGGGACCTGTTCGAGGGGCATCTCCACGCCCAGGTCGCCGCGGGCCACCATGATCCCGTCGAAGGCGTCGACGACGGACTCCAGGTTGTCCACCGCCTGCGGCTTCTCGATCTTGGCGATGACCGGGACGTGCCGCCCCTCCTCCGCCATGATCCGGTGGACGTCCTCGATGTCCCGTCCGCTGCGGACGAACGAGAGCGCGATGAGGTCGGCCCCGGTCCGCAGTGCCCACCGCAGGTCGGCGACGTCCTTGTCGCTGAGTGCGGGGACGGAGACGGAGACGCCGGGGAGGTTGAGGCCCTTGTGGTCGGAGACCAGGCCGCCCTCGATGACGAGGCACCGTACGTGCGGCCCGTCGACGGCGACGACCTCCAGGGTGACCCGGCCGTCGTCGACCAGGATGCGCTCCCCGCGGCCGACGTCCCCGGCGAGCCCGGAGTAGGTGGTTCCGCAGCGGTCCTTGTCCCCCACGACGTCCTTGTCGGTGGAGATGGTGAACTCGTCGCCGCGTTCGAGAAGTACCGGCCCGTGGGCGAAGGTGTCGAGCCGGATCTTCGGGCCTTGAAGGTCGACGAGGACGCCGACGCTGCGGCCGGTCTCGTCGGCGGCCTTGCGGACGCGGCGGTAGCGTTCCTCGTGCTCGGCGTGCAGGCCGTGGCTGAGGTTCAGTCGGGCGATGTCCATCCCGGCGTCGACCAGGGATTTGATCTGGTCGTACGAGTCGGTGGCGGGCCCGAGGGTACAGACGATTTTTGCTCGGCGCATAGTGCTGAGACTAGGCATTACCGACGCGTAACCTCGACGCGGGTCCGGACTGCGGGATGACCGTTGCCGTAAGGGTAGTTGAACAATCTGACACATCCTCGGACCGCTGTGCGAGCGCCCCGCTCGACGCCGATCCCGCACGCCTCCCGCGCCGCCCCCGCGCCGCCCTTCGTCGGGATGCCGCCGCGATGCCGATGCGATTCCGTGAAGGCCTGTTCACCCCTGGTTCATCGCCGCTTCCGCCCCCGCTCCCCGCTCGGCGGGACGCTCGTCACCCCCGGGTCGCGGCCCGGGCGTCCGGGCCACCACCCGGACGAAGGAGCGGGCGAGGGGGAGGCGTTCGGTATGCGACGCGCACTGGGGGTGGTCGCGGCCCTGGTCCTGCTGGGCGGGGTCGGCTACGCGCTGATCGACCACAACGGACCGGACACCAAGACGGTCACCGTCACCGGCCTGATCGGCTCGGAGAAGCGCGCCTTCTTCGAGAACGACGAGGTCAAGGCCGAGTTGGCGAAGCAGGGCCTGCTGGTCCGGGCGGACTCGACCGGCTCCTGGACGATGAGCGACCAGGCGGCCAAGACCCCGGGGCTGGACTTCGCCTTCCCGGCGAGCGCGGCACCGGCCCGGGAGATCCAGCGCATCTGGAAGCTGCAGGACTCCCCGCTGGTGCCGTTCTACTCGCCGCTGGTGATCGTGGCCCACCCGTCGGTGGCCGAGGTCCTGCAGAACAACAAGCTGGCCGAGCTGGACCCCGTCAGCGGCGTCTGGACCTTCCGGATGGACGAGTACGTCAACGCCCTGAAGGGCGGCCGCAGATGGGAGGGCCTGTCCGGCGCCGACAAGCACCCCGAGCTGTCCGGCCAGCTCTTCGTGACCACCACCGACCCGGAAAGTTCGTCCTCCGGCGCGATGTACCTCGCGCTGCTCTCCTACGTCGCCAACAACCACCAGGTGGTGTCGGACGACGCCGGCGTCGCCGCCGTCAAGGACGTCCTGCACACCGCGAACGCGCTGCAGGGCATCCAGAAGAGCAGCAGCGACGAGCCGTTCCGGGACTTCGGCGCGGGGATCGGCAACCCGCTGATCTTCGCGTACGAGTCGCAGGCCGCCACCCTGGCGCTGCAGAACAAGCCGACCGGGGACATGGTGGTGCTGTACCCGGACACCACGGTCTACTCGGACCACACCCTCGTGGCCCACACCGACAGCGGCCGCAAGCTCGCCGACGTCCTCCAGAACGACGAGGTGCTGCGCAACCTGGAGGCCCGGTTCGGCCTGCGGCCGCAGGCCAAGCCGGAGGCCTTCGCGAACCTGATGCGGGAGAAGAAACCGACCTTCGCACCCGATCTGACCGCCGCCAGGATCAAGCAGGCGACCCTGCCCTCGCTGGACAACCTGCAGAAGCTGACCGCCGCGGCGAAGGGGACCAAGTGACCAACCCGACGAAACGCCGCGGCTGGCTCACGGCCGCGCTGGCCGCCGTGCTCGCCGCGGCCACCGCCTGCACCTCCACCGGCGGCGGCGACCCCGCCCCGAAGCCCACCGACCCGCCCGCCGAGACGGCCCGCCCCGGGGTGCTGCGCGTCCTGGCCGGCAGTGAACTCCAGGACCTGGCACCGGTCCTGGAGGACGCCCGGAAGGCCACCGGGGTGACGGTGCAGTTCTCCTGGACGGGCACCCTGGACGGCGCGGACACCGTCGCCTCGGGCCGGGCCGACGGCAAGTACGACGCCGTGTGGTTCCCGTCCAACCAGTACCTGCGGCTCGATCCGGCCGGGAAGTCCAAGCTGGTCTCGGAGACCCCGGTGATGGTGTCGCCGGTGGCGATCGGCGTGCGCTCCTCGGCGCTCGGCGAACTCGGCTGGGGCGACGGCTCGAAGGTCACCTGGGCGCAGGTCGGCGCCGCGGCCTCGGCCGGCAAGCTGCCGTACGGGATGGCCGACCCGTCCCGCTCCAACTCGGGCTTCTCCACCCTCGTCGCGGTGGCCTCGGCCTTCTCCGGCGCGGGCGCGGCGCTGACCGACGCGGACGTGCAGAAGGCCGCCCCGCAGCTGAAGGAGTTCTTCAAGGGCCAGAAGCTGACCTCGGGTTCGTCCGGCTGGCTGGCGCAGGCGTACACCCGGGCCGAGTCGGGCGTGGTGGGCGCGCTGGTGAACTACGAGTCGGTGCTGCTGTCGCTGAACCGGACGCTGTCGCCGCAGCAGCAGCTGACCGTGGTGCGGCCGGTGGACGGCGTGGTGTCGGCGGACTACCCGCTCTCGCTGATGTCCTCCGCCGCGCAGGAGCAGCGCGACTCCTTCCAGCGGCTGACCGCGTACCTGCTCAAGGAGGACGTGCAGAAGCGCATCTCCGAGCTGACGCTGCGCCGCCCGGTGACGGCGGGCGCGGCCCCGGCCGCCGGGCTGCCCGCGGACCGCCGCCGGGAGCTGCCGTTCCCGGGCACCAGGGCGGTCGCGGACGGCCTGCTGGCCTCGTACCAGAACGAGCTGCGCCGCCCGTCCCGGACGGTGTACGTGCTGGACACCTCGGGCTCGATGGAGGGCTCGCGGATCGCCGCGCTGAAGAGCGCGCTGGGCCGGCTGACCGGGTCGGACGACACCCGCGGGGTGCGCCGCTTCCGGGACCGCGAGGAGATCACGCTGCTCTCCTTCGCCTCCGCGGTGAAGTGGACCAGGACCCACGTGGTGCCGGCCACCGGCGGGACTCCGGGCCCGGAGGCGGAGCTGGCCTCGATCGACGCGGACGTGCAGTCGCTGGCCGCCTCCGGCGGGACGGCGGTGTACTCCTCGCTGGAGGAGGCGTACCGGGTGATCGAGCGCCAGCAGGCCGCGGCCGGCGACGACCGGTTCACCTCGATCGTGCTGATGACCGACGGGGAGAGCAACGCCGGTGCGACGGACGGCGACTTCAAGCGCTTCCACGACGCGCTGCCGGCCGGGGAGAAGGCGATCCCGGTGTTCCCGATCAGGTTCGGGGAGGCGGCGGTGAACCAGCTCCAGGGGATCGCGGACCTGAGCGGCGGCAAGCTGTTCGACGGGACGGGCTCACTGGACGGGGTGTTCGAGGAGATCCGTGGCTACCAGTAACGGGTTCGGCCCCCGGGCGCTGCGCTACCTGGAGTCGGCCCGCAACCTGGTCGGCTGCGCGGGCGGCGCGGTCGGCCTGGGGCTGCACTTCGCCGGGCTGGGCGGGGTCTGGTGGCCGGGGGTCGTGGCGGGGCTGTACGGGGTGGGCGCGCTGCTGACGCCCGCCCCGAAGCCCCGGCCGCCGCTCCCGCCGCGGCCGGAGCCGCAGCCGCTGCCGCCCGAGGTCTCCGCTCCTCCGGCCCCCAAGCCGGAGCCGGTCCCCGTACCGGAGCCCGCCCCCGCGCCCGACCCGGAGCTGGTGGCGCTGGCCGCCTACCTGGACACCGTGCCGCTGCCGCCCTCCGCCGGGGTGGACGGCCTGCTGGCGGCGCTGCGCGCGGCCGGCCCGGGCCCGGTGGCGGAGCGGATCGTCCGGCACCGGCTGCCGGTCGCGGTGGCCGGCTACCTGCGGGCGCGGACCTGGCAGCCCTGGGCGGGGCCGGACGATCCGGACCCGGCGGTCCAGCTGGGCCGCGAGGTCGACCGGTTGGCGGGCGAGCTGGCCTGACCCGGCATCGGCCGGCCCGCGCCGGCCACCCCGCACCTCCGTACCACCCCGCACCTCCGTACCACTCCGCACCTCCGTACCACCCCACGTCTCCCCCACGCCCGTCACGAACGAGTCGCCAAGATCTCACCTCCTGGACAGGTCAGGGGGCTATTCAGCACCCCGGCTCGCACGGCACACTTCTACGCGCGTCCCTCTACGCGCGTCGACGCGTGCACGCACACTTTTGTTCACGAACACCAGTTGACGGTCCATCCGCCGTCGTCCCACTCGGGAGAGTCGTCCATGACCCTGAACCGCCGTGACTTCGTCACCCGGTCCGCCGCCACCGCCGCCGGCGCAGCCCTGGCCGGCGGTGCCGCCCTGGCCGCCGCCCCCTCCGCCGCGGCCGCCCAGCCGGACGCGGCGGCCGCCAAGGGCCAGCAGCGCAAGCCGCGCACGCAGGCCTTCACCGTCATGGGCACCACCGACCTGCACGGCCGGGTGCTCAACTGGGACTACTTCACCGACGCCGAGTACACCGACAAGGCCCACAACGCGGTCGGCCTCGCCAAGATCTCCACGCTGGCCAACCAGGTGCGCGAGGAGAAGGGCTGGGACCGCTGCCTGCTCATCGACTCCGGCGACACCATCCAGGGCACCCAGCTGTCCTACTACTACGCCCGGATCGAGTCGATCGACACCGAGGCCAACACCGTGCCGGACCACCCGATGGCCGTCGCCATGAACCTCATGGAGTACGACGCCGCCGCGCTCGGCAACCACGAGTTCAACTACGGCATCCCGCTCCTGAAGGCCTACGAGGAGCAGCTGGAGTTCCCGCTGCTGGGCGCCAACGCGCTGAACGCGAAGAACGAGAAGCCGGCCTTCAAGCCGTACGTGATCAAGGAGCTGCGCCTGGGCGGCGGCCGTCCGGTGCGGGTCGGCATCCTCGGCCTGACCAACCCGGGCATCGCGATCTGGGACAAGGCCAACGTCAGCGGCAAGATGGTCTTCCCGGGCATCGTGGAGACCGCCGCCACCTGGGTGCCGAAGATGAAGGCCGCGGGCGCGGACGTCATCGTGGTCTCGGCGCACTCCGGCTGCGACGAGGCGACCACCTGGGGCGACCAGCTGCCGTGGGCCGAGAACGTCTCGGTCGCGCTGGCGGAGACCGTCCCGGACATCGACGCGGTGCTGGTGGGCCACGCCCACAAGGAGGTCCCGCAGCGCCTGGTCGTCAACAAGAAGACCGGCCGCACGGTCGTCCTCTCCGAGCCGCTCTGCTACGGCCAGCGGCTGACCTGCTTCGACTTCGAGGTCGAGTTCACCGGCGGCGCCTGGAAGGTCGCCTCGGTCTCCTCCCGGCTGCTGAACTCCAACACCGTGCCGGAGAACCCGGAGATCACCGAGGCGATCGCCGGGCAGCACAAGAAGGTCGTCGCGTACGTCAACCAGAACATCGGCACCAGCAAGATCGCGCTGTCGATCGCCGACGCCCCCTTCAAGGCCACCCCGATCATCGACCTGATCGGCCGGGTCCAGGCCGACGCCGTCAAGGCCGCGCTGGCGGGCGGGCAGTACGCCAACCTCCCGGTGCTGGCCCAGGCCGCCCCGTTCAACCGCACCGCCCTGATCCCGTCCGGCCAGGTGAAGCTGCGCGACGCCGCGGGCCTCTACATCTACGAGAACACCCTGGAGGCCCGCATCCTGACGGGCGCCCAGCTCAAGGACTACCTGGAGTACTCGGTCAAGTACTACAACCAGCTCGCCCCGGGCGCCCCGGTCGACAAGGACAAGCTGACCGGCGCCGAGGCCACCCCGGACTACAACTACGACTCGCTCTACGGCCTGAGCTACGACATCGACATCGCCCAGCCGAAGGGCTCGCGGATCGTCAACCTGTCCTTCCAGGGCAAGCCGATCGACCCGGCCGCGGAGTTCGTCCTGGCCGTCAACAACTACCGTGCCAACGGCGGCGGCAACTTCCCGCACGTCGCCAAGGCCAAGATGGTCTGGTCGAACTCCGACGAGATCCGCAACACCATGATCGCCTGGGTGAAGGCCAAGGGCGTCATCGACCCCGCCGACTTCTTCACCGACTCCTGGCGCCTGGTCCGCGCCGGCCAGCCGGTCTTCTGATCCGCACTCCCCGAGCGAAAGGCCGTCGCCCCGTCCGGCGACGGCCTTTCGGCCTGTCCGGTGGAAGAATGGCGCCATGAGCGAGTTCCAGATCCCCGAGCGCCACGCGAGGCTGCTGGCCTACGCGGAGAGCCTGACGCCTCCGGCCGGGTGGAAGATCGAGATCTCCGGCGACGAGATCATCATGACGGCCGGCCCCTCGGTGATCCACCAGCGCAACCTGCTGCTCGTCCGCGAGCAGTTCGACGCCCACCGCCCCGCCGAAACGATGCCGAGCGAGAACACCGACCTCGCCTCCCCGAACGTCGGCAAGCTCCGCAACCCCGACCTGACCTACATCCCCCTCTCGGCGCTGGAGGAGGGCGGCAACCAGGTCCCCGCCGAGCAGGCGGCCATCGCGGTGGAGATCGTCTCCCCGTCGAACCCGGAGAACGACCTGGTCGGCAAGGTCCGCGACTACCCACTGATGGCCATCCCGCTGTACCTGCTGATCGACCCGCGCGAGGGCGACCTGACGCTCTACGCCGAGCCGTCCGACAGCGGCTACCGCTGGCGCTGGAACGGCAAGTTCGGCGACCCGGTCCCGCTCCCGGCCCCCTTCGGCTTCGAGCTCGCCACCGACGCCCTGCTCCGCTACCCCGCCTGACGCCACGGGCCTCCCGGCGGCAGCCGCCGGGAGGCCCTCGCGTCCGAACCGCGGGTCAGAAGGGGAAGACCGCGCGCTCGTGCTGGACGGATATCCACTTCAGGGTGGTGAAGGCGTCCACCGTGGACTCGCCGTTGAGGCGGCCGACGCCGGAGTTCTTCTCGCCGCCGAAGGGCACGCCCGGCTCGTCGGCGATGGTGCCGCCGTTGACGTGGATCATGCCGGTCTCGATCCGCTGGGCGAGCTTCACGCCGCGCTCGGTGTTCCCGGTGTGCACCGCGCCGCTGAGTCCGAAGGGCGTGGCGTTGGCGAGCCGGACGGCCTCGTCCTCGCCGTCGAAGGGCACCAGCAGGACGACCGGGCCGAAGAGTTCGGTCCGCAGGATCGGCGCGTCCTCGGCCAGGCCGGTGAGGACCACCGGCTCCATCAGGCTGCCGACCGTGTCGCCGCGCAGCAGCGCGGTGGCGCCGGCCGCGACGGCCTGGTCGACCTGGGCGCGCAGGCCGTCGGCCTGGACGGGGTTGATCAGCGGGCCGATGTGGGTGGCCGGGTCCCGCGGGTCGCCGACGGTGAGCGAGGCGACCTTGGCGACGAACTTCTCGGTGAACTCGGCCTCGACGGACCGGTCCACCAGCACCCGGTTGGCGGCCATGCAGACCTGTCCCTGGTGGACGAAGCGGCTGAACACCGCGGCGTCGACGGCGTGGTCCACGTCGGCGTCGTCCAGCACGATCAGCGCGCTGTTGCCGCCGAGTTCCAGGACGGTGCGCTTGAAGTGCCCGGCGGCGACGGTGGCGACGTGCCGGCCGACCTTGTCGGAGCCGGTGAAGGAGATCACCTTGGGCACCGGGTGCTCCAGGAAGCTGTCGCCGATCTCGGCGATGTCGGTGATCACCACGTTCAGCAGGCCGGGCGGGAGCCCCGCGTCCTCGAAGAGCTTGGCGATCAGCCCGCCGCCGACCACCGGGGTCTCCTGGTGCGGCTTGAGGACGACGCCGTTGCCGAGCGCGAGCGCCGGGGCGACGGCCTTGAGCGCCAGGAACAGCGGGAAGTTGAACGGGCTGATCACGCCGACCACGCCGACCGGCAGCCGGTAGAGGCGGTTCTCCCGGCCCTGGGCGGGCGAGGTCAGCAGCCGGCCCTCGGGGGCCACCGACAGGTGCAGGCACTCCCGCAGCACGTCCTTGACCAGCGACAGTTCGAAGCCCGCCTTCAGCGCGGTGCCGCCGAGTTCCGCCATGACCGCCTGGACGATCTCCGGCTCGCGCTCCTCCAGCAGCCGCAGCGCGCGCTCGAAGACCAGCCGCCGCTGGTAGGGGTTGGTGGCGGCCCACTGCTTCTGGGCGCGCTCGGCGGCGCGGTAGGCCAGGTCGACCTCGGCGACGGTGGCGACGGTGATGGTGGCGAGCTTGTCACCGGTGTAGGGGTCGACGTCGACGATGTCCCAGGAGCCGCTGCCGCTGCGCCACTCACCATCGATGTACTGCAGGGCCAACTCGGAGAAGTACGACATCTGATCCCTCTCATGCACCCGACCTGATGGGGAATCATCGTACTGACGTATTACAGTTCCTGGCGCACGGAATGCAGCAGGTCGCGGGTCAGTGCCGGGCTCAGGCTGTCGGCGACCAGGTCGTCCATCGCGTGCCGGTACTCGGCCACCTCGGCGGGCTTGTCCAGGTAGAGCGCGGTGGTGAACTGCTCCAGGTACACCACGTCCGACAGTTCGGCCTCGGCGAAGCCCAGGACGGTGAACGCGCCGCTCTCGGCGCTCAGCCCGGCGTTGCCCAGCGGCAGCACCTGGAGCCGGACATTGGGCAGTTCGCTCAGCTCCAGCAGCCGGTCCAGCTGGCCGCGCATCAGCTCCGCGCCGCCCCAGGGCCGGCGCAGCGCGGCCTCGTCCAGTACCGCGACCAGCCGCGGCGCCCGCTCGCCGGTCAGCACCGCCTGCCGCTTGAGCCGTACGTCGACCCGGCGCTCGATCTCCTCCGGCCCGGTGGTGTGGCAGCCGGCGGTGACCACGGCCCGGGCGTAGTCGGCGGTCTGGAGCAGCCCGTGGACGAACTGGACCTCGTAGCTGCGGATCTCGGCCGCGGCCTCCTCCAGTCCCAGGTAGTTCTGGAACCAGCCGGGCAGGACGTCCCCGTACTCGTGCCACCAGGAGCTGGCGTTGGCGTCGCGCAGCAGTCCGAGGACGGTGGCCCGCTCCTGTTCGACCTCGACCCCGTACAGGGTGAGCAGGTCGGCGACGTCCCGTTCCTTGAAGCCGACCCGGCCGAGCTCCATCCGGCTGATCTTGGACTCGGAGGCCCGGATCGAGTACCCGGCCTCCTCCCGGCTGACGCCTCTGGCCTCGCGGAGCTTGCGCAGCTGGGTACCGAGCAGCAGGCGCCGTACCGTGGCGCCCCCGCCTGCCTGAGTCGTGCCCATCGACGTCATCCTCCGCGCTCGCCCAGCCCCCCGGCCGTCGGCCGCAGTCTGCCACCTGGCACCGACGAACAACAGCCCACTGTCCCGGAACCCGCCGGGCGCCGAACAACTCCGGCCGTTTGTCCGAGAGTTGCCGCGGCCCGGGGAGGGGTCAGGGGCCGCCGCGGGGGTACGCGACGGCGCCCGCCCTCCAACTGGTCGGGGAAGAGGGCAGGCGCCAGGAGACCGCGTTGGCCCGGCGACTCTGACGGGGGCAGCGGGTTGAGCTCCCGGCGATGCGGCGCCGGGGGTTCGGGGTGGGCCGGTCGGAGCGTCCGGGGCCCGTCAGACCACCAGGGGGCGGTCGGTGGGCCGGATCGGCGCGGGAAGCGGGGTCTTGCCGCCGAGGTACTTGTCCACCGCCGCGGCGGCCGAGCGGCCTTCCGCGATGGCCCAGACGATCAGCGACTGGCCACGGCCGGCGTCTCCGCAGACGTACACGCCATCGACATTGGTGGCGAACCGGCCATCGCGGGCAATGTTACCGCGCGCGTCGAGGTCCGCTCCCAGCTGCTCGACCAGCCCGTTGCGCACGTCCGTCCCGGTGAAGCCCATGGCCAGGGTGACCAGCTGGGCCGGGATGGCCCGCTCGGTGCCGGGGACCTGCTCGAAGCGGCCGTCCCTGAACTCGACCTCGACGAGGCGCAGCTCCTGGACGTTGCCGTCCTCGTCGCCGCTGAAGTGGGTGGTGCTGACCGAGTAGATCCGCTCGCCGCCCTCCTCGTGCGCGGAGGTGACCTTGTACGTCATCGGCATGGTCGGCCACGGCTGGTGCCCGGGCCGGTCCTCGCCGGGCCGCGGCATGATCTCCAGCTGGGTGACGGAGGCCGCCCCCTGCCGGTGGGCGGTGCCGACGCAGTCCGCGCCGGTGTCGCCGCCGCCGATCACGACCACGTGCTTGCCCTTGGCGCTGATCGGGGACTCCACGAAGTCGCCCTCCTGCACCTTGTTGGCCAGCGGCAGGTACTCCATGGCCTGGTGGACGCCCTTGAGCTCGCGCCCGGGCACCGGCAGGTCGCGGGCGGTGGTGGCGCCGGCCGCGACGACCACGGCGTCGAAGCGCTCGCGCAGCTGCTGCCCGGTGATGTCCTCGCCGACGTGCACGCCGGTGCGGAACCGGGTGCCCTCCGCCCGCATCTGCTCGATGCGGCGGTTGATGTGGCGCTTCTCCATCTTGAACTCGGGGATGCCGTAGCGCAGCAGTCCGCCGATCCGGTCGGCCCGCTCGTACACGACGACGGTGTGCCCGGCGCGGGTGAGCTGCTGGGCGGCGGCGAGGCCGGCCGGGCCGGAGCCGACGACGGCGACGGTCTTGCCGGAGAGCCGCTCCGGGACCTGCGGGGTGACCCCGCCGCGGTCCCAGGCCTTGTCGATGATGGTGACCTCGACGTTCTTGATGGTCACCGCGTCCTGGTTGATGCCGAGGACGCACGCGGACTCGCACGGGGCCGGGCACAGGCGGCCGGTGAACTCCGGGAAGTTGTTGGTGGCGTGCAGCCGCTCGATCGCGCCGACGAAGTCGTCCCGGTAGGCCAGGTCGTTCCACTCGGGGATGAGGTTCCCGAGCGGGCAGCCGTTGTGGCAGAACGGGATGCCGCAGTCCATGCAGCGGCCGGCCTGCTTGGTGATGATCGGCAGGAGGCTGCGCTCGACGTAGACCTCGTTCCAGTCCCGCAGACGGACGTCCACGGGGCGGCGCTCGGCCAGCTGCTTGGGCGTGGTCAGGAAGCCCTTGGGGTCAGCCATTAGCCGCCTCCATCATCTTGCGAGTGGTCTCGGCCTCGGAGAGGCCATCGCGCTCAGCGGCGTCCTTGGCGGCGAGCACTGCCTTGTAGTCGGTCGGCATGATCTTGGAGAAGCGGGAGACCCCGCTGCCCCAGTCCGCCAGGAGTTCGGCGGCGACGGTGGAGCCGGTCTCCTCGTAGTGCTGCTGCACGGTCTCGCGCAGCCAGTCGCGGTCGGCGGCGGTGGGGGCCTCGATGCCCACCATGCCGTCGTTGACGTTCGCGGGGCGCAGGTCCAGGACGTACGCGATGCCGCCGGACATGCCCGCCGCGAGGTTGCGCCCGGTCTCGCCGAGGACGACGACCCGGCCGCCGGTCATGTACTCCAGGCCGTGGTCGCCGACGCCCTCGACCACCAGGGTGGCCCCGGAGTTGCGGACGGCGAAGCGCTCGCCGGCCTTGCCGCGCAGGTGGACGCGGCCCGCGGTGGCGCCGTAGCCGATGGTGTTGCCGGCGATGACGTGGTTCTGCGCGTCGTTGCCGATGGCGGCCGCCTCGCGGGCCGGGCGGACGATCACCACGCCGCCGGAGAGGCCCTTGCCGACGTAGTCGTTGGCGTCGCCCTCCAGCCGCAGGGTCACGCCGCGCGGCAGGAACGCGCCGAAGGACTGCCCGGCGGAGCCGGTGAAGGTGACGTCGATGGTCCCCTCCGGCAGGCCCTCGCCGCGGTACCGCTTGGTCACCTCGTGGCCGAGCATGGTGCCGACGGTGCGGTTGACGTTGCGGATCGGCAGCTGGATCCGGACGGTCTCGCCGCGCTCCAGCGCGTCCTCGGCGAGGGCGATCAGCTGGTTGTCCAGGGCCTTGTCCAGCGCGTGGTCCTGGGTGGTGGTGCGGTGGCGGGCGGCCCCCTCGGGCAGCGCCGGCACGTGGAACAGCGGGGCGAGGTCCAGCCCGGCGGCCTTCCAGTGGTCGATCGCGGCCCGGGCGTCGATGTGCTCGGCGCGGCCGACGGCCTCCTCGATCGAGCGGAAGCCCAGCGAGGCCAGGATCTCCCGGACCTCCTCGGCGATGAACTCGAAGAAGTTGACCACGAACTCGGGCTTGCCGGAGAACCGCTCGCGCAGCACCGGGTTCTGGGTGGCGACGCCGACCGGGCAGGTGTCCAGGTGGCAGACCCGCATCATGATGCAGCCGGAGACCACCAGCGGGGCGGTCGCGAAGCCGAACTCCTCGGCGCCGAGCAGCGCGGCGATGACCACGTCGCGGCCGGTCTTCAGCTGGCCGTCGGTCTGGACGACGATGCGGTCGCGGAGCCCGTTGAGCAGCAGGGTCTGCTGGGTCTCGGCGAGGCCGAGCTCCCAGGGGCCGCCCGCGTGCTTCAGCGAGGTGAGCGGCGAGGCGCCCGTCCCGCCGTCGTGCCCGGAGACCAGGACGACGTCGGCGTGCGCCTTGGACACGCCGGCCGCGACCGTGCCGACGCCGACCTCGGAGACCAGCTTCACGTGGATGCGGGCCGCCGGGTTGGCGTTCTTGAGGTCGTGGATCAGCTGCGCCAGGTCCTCGATCGAGTAGATGTCGTGGTGCGGCGGCGGCGAGATCAGGCCGACGCCCGGGGTGGAGTGCCGGGTCCTGGCGACCCACGGGTAGACCTTGTGGCCGGGCAGCTGGCCGCCCTCGCCGGGCTTGGCGCCCTGGGCCATCTTGATCTGGATGTCGTCGGCGTTGACGAGGTACTCGGAGGTGACGCCGAACCGGCCGGAGGCGACCTGCTTGATCGCCGAGCGGCGCTCCGGGTCGTACAGGCGGTCCGGGTCCTCGCCGCCCTCGCCGGTGTTGGACTTGCCGCCGAGGCGGTTCATCGCGATGGCCAGGGTCTCGTGCGCCTCGCGGGAGATCGAGCCGTACGACATGGCGCCGGTGGAGAAGCGCCGGACGATCGCGGAGACCGGCTCGACCTCCTCGACCGGGATCGGCTCCCGCTCCAGGCCGTTCAGCCGGAACAGGCCGCGCAGCGTCATCAGCCGCTCGGACTGCTCGTTCACCCGGTCCGTGTACTGCTTGAAGATGTCGTACCGGCGGTTGCGGGTGGCGTGCTGGAGGCGGAAGACGGTGTCCGGGTCGAACAGGTGCGGCTCGCCCTCGCGGCGCCACTGGTACTCGCCGCCGATCTCCAGCGCGCGGTGCGCGGCCGGGATGCCGGAGGCCGGGTACGCCTTGGCGTGCCGGGCGGCGGTCTCGCGGGCGATCTCCTCCAGGCCGATGCCGCCGAGCTTGGTGGTGGTGCCGGAGAAGTAGCCGTCGACGAGGCCCTGGGAGAGGCCGATGGCCTCGAAGACCTGGGCGCCGCGGTAGGAGGCGACGGTCGAGATGCCCATCTTGGACATGACCTTGAGCACGCCCTTGCCGAGCGCCTTGATCAGGTTGCGGATCGCCTTCTCGGGCTCGACGCCCTCGATGAACACGCCCTGGGCGACCAGGTCCTCGACGGACTCCATCGCCAGGTACGGGTTGACTGCCCCGGCGCCGTAGCCGATCAGCAGCGCGACGTGGTGCACCTCGCGGACGTCGCCCGCCTCGACCAGCAGCGACACCCGGGTGCGCTGCTTGGTGCGGATCAGGTGGTGGTGCACGGCCGAGGTGAGCAGCAGCGAGGGGATCGGCGCGTGCTCGGCGTCGGAGTGCCGGTCGGAGAGCACGACGATCCGGGCGCCGTCGGCGATCGCCGCGTCGACCTCGGCGGCGATCTCGGCGAGCCGGGAGGCCAGGCCCTCGCCGCCGGAGGCGACCTTGTAGAGGCCGGAGAGCGTGACGGCCTTCAGGCCGGGCTGGTCGCCGTCGGCGTTGATGTGGACGAGCTTGGCGAGCTCGTCGTTGTCGATCACGGGGAAGGTGATCCCGACCGAGCGGCAGGACGCGGCCTCGGCGGCCAGCAGGTTGCCCTCCGGGCCGAGGTTGGACAGCAGCGAGGTGACGAGCTCCTCGCGGATGGCGTCCAGCGGCGGGTTGGTGACCTGCGCGAAGAGCTGCACGAAGTAGTCGAACAGCAGGCGCGGCTTCTCGCTCAGCGCGGCGATCGGCGAGTCGGTGCCCATCGAGCCGAGCGCCTCGGCGCCGGTGCGCGCCATCGGCGCGAGGATGACCCGCAGCTCCTCCTCGGTGTAGCCGAAGGTCTGCTGGCGGCGGGTGACGGAGGCGTGGGTGTGGAAGATGTGCTCGCGCTCGGGCAGCTTGGCGAGCTGGATCTGCCCGCCGTCGACCCACTCCTGGTAGGGGTGCTCGGCGGCGAGGGCGGACTTGACCTCCTCGTCCGGGACGATCCGGCCCTCGGCGGTGTCCACCAGGAACATCCGGCCGGGCTGGAGGCGGCCCTTCCGGACGACCTTCTCCTGCTCGATGTCGAGGACGCCGACCTCGGAGGAGAGGACGACCAGGCCGTCCTCGGTGATCCAGTACCGGGCCGGGCGCAGGCCGTTGCGGTCGAGCACGGCGCCGATCTGGTTGCCGTCGGTGAAGGTGACGCAGGCCGGGCCGTCCCAGGGCTCCATCAGGTTGGAGTGGTACTGGTAGAAGGCGCGGCGGTCCGGGCTCATGGTGGCGTGGTTCTCCCACGCCTCCGGGATCATCATCAGCACCGAGTGCGGCAGCGAGCGGCCGCCGAGGTGGAGCAGCTCCAGGACCTCGTCGAAGGAGGCGGAGTCGGAGTGCTCCGGCGTGCAGATCGGGAAGATCCGCTCCAGGCCCTGGCCCTTGCTGTTGGCGGGGATGAGGTCGGTCGCGAGCTGCGACTCCCGGGCGTGCATCCAGTTGCGGTTGCCCTTGACCGTGTTGATCTCGCCGTTGTGCGCGACGAAGCGGTACGGGTGGGCGAGCGGCCAGCTCGGGAAGGTGTTGGTGGAGAACCGCGAGTGCACCAGGCCGATCGCGGACGCGTAGCCGCGGTCCGACAGGTCGGGGAAGAAGGGCTCCAGCTGGCCGGTGGTCAGCATGCCCTTGTAGACGATGGTGCGCGCGGACAGCGACGGGAAGTACACCCCGGCCTCGCGCTCGGCCCGCTTGCGGACCACGAAGGCGGTCCGGTCGAGCTCGATGCCGGCCGTGCCGTCCTTCGCCAGGAAGAGCTGCCGGAACCGCGGCATCACGCTGCGCGCGGTGGCGCCGAGCAGGTCCGGGGTGACGGGGACGTCGCGCCAGCCGAGGACGGTCGTGCCCTCCTCGGCGGCGATGGCCTCGATCCGCGCGACGGCGGCGGCGTCCTTCTCGTCGTCCTCGGGGAGGAAGGCGATGCCGACGGCGTAGGAGCCGGCCGCCGGGAGCTCGAAGGGGACCTTCCCGCGCAGGAAGGCGTCCGGGACCTGGGTCAGGATGCCGGCGCCGTCGCCGGAGTCCGGCTCGGCGCCGGTGGCGCCGCGGTGCTCCAGGTTGCGCAGGACGTTCAGCGCCTGCTCGACGATGGTGTGGTCGGCGATGCCCGTCAGCGTGGCGACGAAACCGACGCCACAGGCGTCGTGCTCGTTCCGCGGGTCGTACAGGCCCTGGGCAGCAGGTCGCGCATCCGGCACGAGCGCGTACGGCTGGCGGGCGGCGCCGGCCTGGGGCTCGTTGGCGGAGTGCATGGATGCAGACAGCATCGGCTCTCCCGTCGTCGTCTTTCGGCAAGGTGGTGCAAGGAGGGACGACGTTGGCCCTGATGCGATGGTGCGGTGTCGTGCGAGTTACATGATGCCCACGATCCCGAGAAGCGGAATATCCCGTCCACATGGCGGGACGGCGCGCAGGTCGGGGGGCGTGTGAGAGGACGTGCCACAGTGCACGTCCCGACGATTGTGCCCAACCGTCCACCGCCTGAAACAGAGGCGAAACCGGGCCGCCACAGAAGCCGATCATGGACGCCTGGGAATCCATCCCGGGAGCCCGTCCGCGGATGCGAATCCGCGGCTCGGAGGCCCGAATGCTGAGACACTGCCAGGCGCCGCCCGAGGCCCATGTGTGAAACGTCACCCACTCACCAGCATAACCATGCACTCCATGGTCACCCCAGATGGCCGCCGATCAGCCACCCGAGCAGGTAGGTCACCCCGGCCGCCGCACCGCCCAGCACCAGCTGCCGCAGCCCGCTGAACCACCAGCTGCGCGCCGTCACCCGGGCCACCACCGCGCCGCACAGGAACAGCCCGGCCCCCGCCAGCAGCATCGCCGGCAGCAGCGCGGTCGCCCCCAGCAGGTACGGCAGCAGCGGCAGCAGCGCACCGAGCGCGAAGCACAGGAACGACGAGCCGGCCGCCACCAGCGGCGAGGGCAGGTCGGTCGGGTCGACGCCCAGCTCCTCGCGGGCGTGCACCTCCAGGGCCAGCTCCGGGTCCGCGGACAGCTGCCGGGCCACCTCGTGGGCCAGCTCCGGGTCCACCCCGCGCGAGACGTACAGCTGGGCCAGCTCGGCCAGCTCCCCGTGCGGGTTGCGGCTCAGCTCCAGCCGCTCGGCCTCGATCTCGGCCTGCACCAGCTCCCGCTGCGAGGCCACCGAGGTGTACTCCCCCGCCGCCATCGAGCAGGCACCGGCCGCCAGGCCCGCCAGCCCGGTCAGGATCACCGTCCCGTTGGACGCCGCCCCGCCGACCACGCCGGTCATCAGCGCGAAGTTGGACACCAGCCCGTCCACCGCGCCGAACACGGCCGGCCGCAGCCAGCCGCCGTTGACGTCCCGGTGGTGGTCCGCCGCGGGTATCCGGGGCTGGTGCCCGGCGTCGGCCTCCATCATGGTCGCACTCATCGTCGTTCCCCTCCGTCGTCGTTCGTCAGCCCTGAACGTAGCCCGTCTGACCTGGGCATTTCCAGCAAAGTAAGGCTGTCCGAACACCACTGAGGCCACCCTTCGCGAGCCTCGCGAAGGGTGGCCTCAGCCGGGGGAACTCCCAGGTCAGATCGGGTTCTTGACGTCCTCGCCGGCCGTCTCGGCGGCCGGCTTCCCGTCCACGGGCCCGGCCGGCTTCCGCAGAACCGGCTTCCCGTCGGCCTTTTCCTCGGCCTTCCCGGCCTTCTCCTCGGACTTCTCGGCCTTCTTGCCGCCCTTGCCCTCGCCCCGGGCGGCCTCCGTCGCGGCACCGCCCGTCGCGGCGGCCTCCGCCGCGGCGTCCCGCTCCTCCTGCGCGGCCGGATCGATGCTCGCCGGGTCCTCCCGCCCGGGCCGCTTCCTGCCCACGATCACGAAGTACGCCACCGCGCCCACGAACACCGCGATGGACACCCAGTCGTTCAGCCGCAGGCCGAAGTAGACGTGCGCGTCGTCGATCCGCAGCCACTCGATCCAGAACCGGCCCACCGTGTACGCGGCCACGTACAGCGCGAACGCCCGGCCGTGGCCCAGCGTGAAGCGGCGGTCCGCCCAGATCACCAGCAGCGCGACACCGACGCACCACAGCGACTCGTACAGGAAGGTCGGCTGGTAGACGCCCTTCACGACCTCGCCGTTGGGCAGCGTCTTGTCGATCTCCAGGCCCCACGGCAGGGTGGTCGACCGGCCGTACAGCTCCTGGTTGAAGTAGTTGCCCCAGCGGCCCAGCGCCTGCGCGAGGGCGATGCCCGGCGCGATGGCGTCGGCGTACGCGGGCAGCGGCACGCCCCGGCGGCGGGCGCCGATCCAGGCGCCGACCGCGCCCAGCGCGACCGCGCCCCAGATGCCGAGGCCGCCCTCCCAGATCTTGAGGGCGTCCCAGGGGTTCTTCCCCTCGGCGAAGTACAGGCGGCCGCCGTCGGTGATCACGTGGTAGAGGCGGCCGCCGACCAGGCCGAACGGCACGGCCCACACGGCGATGTCGCCGACGGTGTGCTTGGCACCGCCCCGGGCGACCCAGCGCTTGCTGCCGAGCCAGACGGCCACGACGACACCGAGGATGATGCAGAAGGCGTAGGCGCGCAGCGGGATCGGTCCGAGGTACAGGACGCCCCGCGACGGGCTGGGAATGTAGGCGATATCCATGGCAGTTCCGACGCTACAGGGTCCGAAGGCCCGCTCGGACACCCTTGGGGTCACAGAAACCGAACAACGGGCCGCGCCGCCGCCTCCGGACGGGGAGGGGCGGCGCGGCCCGGCGGGCTCAGCCGGCCGTCGGCGACGGGTTGTTGGCCTCCGAGGCGGTGCTGGTCGGCGCCGGGGTCTGCCCGTGCGAACCCGCCGTGCCCAGCTGCTTGCCCTGGTTCGCGGCGTCCACCCACTTCGCCAGGTTCGCCGGGGTGATCTCCTCGCTGCCGTTCTTCGGGTAGACCGGCTGGCCGTTGAGCAGCACCGTCGGCGTGGACTTGAAGCTGGACTTGTCGAAGTCCTGCTGCACCGCGGACACCCAGCCGCCGAACCTGCTGTCCTTGACGCAGGACTGGAACGCGGGCGTGTCCAGGCCGTTGACCTGCTTGGCCAGGCCGAACAGCACGGCCTTGTCGCCGAAGGCGTCGTTGGTCTCGTCCGGCTGGTTGCGGTACAGCACGTCGTGGAAGTCCCGGAAGTGCCCGGCGTCCTGGGCGCAGCCCAGCGCGTTGGCGCCGTTCCGGGAGCCCTTGCCCGCCACGGCCCGGTCGATGAACGACACGATGTGGTAGTTCGTGTAGATCTTCCCGGCGTCCTCCAGCTGGTCGATGGTCGACGAGAACTCGCGCTCGAAGGTGCCGCAGGCGGGGCAGCGCGGGTCCTCGTAGACGGTGAGGACGGAGGGCGCGTTGTCGGCGCCGACCGGGATGACCAGGTTCTTGTCGCCGATCGTCCCGGCCGGGGCGGCGACCGGCGTCTCCGGCTTGGAGCGCTGGTTCTGCACCACGACGCCGACGATCACCGCGGCGGCGATCACCGCGAGCACGGAGCCGCCCACGATCAGCTTCTTCTTGCGCCGGGAGGAGGCCTCGTCGGCCGCCCGCTGCTCCAGCATCCGCTCACGGGCGGTGCGCTTGCCTTCTCGGTTCTTCTCGCTCATTGCGTTGACATCCACGGTCGGGGCCTTCGTCGGGGTGCAGGGATGTGGGGGTCAGCTCGCCAGCCAGCCGTCCGCCGACAGCCGGGTGCGGGGCCGCCACAGCAGCCACCCGGCCAGCAGCAGGAACCCGGTGTCGCGCAGGATCTCCTGGAGGTACTCCGTCTGGGACGCGTCGACGTGCCCGCCGCCGCCGAAGCAGCCGCAGTCGATCGAGATGCCGCGCGCCCAGGCGGAGGCGATCCCGGCGATGAAGGCCAGCAGCAGGAGCGCGGAGACCCCGGCCACCAGCCGGACGCCGAGGCCCACCACCAGCAGCAGGGCCAGCGCCAGCTCCAGGAACGGCAGGCCGTAGCCGATCGGCTTGACCAGGCCCTCGGGGAGGATCTCGTAGGCCCGGACGGCCTGCGCGGCCTCCGCCGGGTCGGAGATCTTCGCCAGCCCGGCCCACCCCCAGACCACCGCGAGGCCGAGCCGGACGACCGTGCCGAGCCACTCGCTCCAGGCCGGCACCGGCCGTCCCGCCGTCGGCGTGGGCGCGGAGCCACCGGGCTGCGCGGTCATCAGGGAACCCCCCTCGGGAAACTCGTTCACTCCCTGAGGAACCGTCGGGGGCGGAGGGGGGTTTCTCGGCGGTCGGGAATGACGCCGGATGAGTGACGTTCCGTCCGAACAGTCCGAACACCCGAGCGTCAGCGGCACCCCGCCAACCACCCTGCCTCGAACAGGTCGGGGTGCCGGGCCGCCTCCGCGCACGCCACCGCCTCCCGCTCCGCCCGCTCGGCGCCCCGCTTCGCCAACGCGTGGCCCACCTCGACGTGCACCCCGACCGCGCCGACGAGCACCACCACGGCCGCCGCCGCCCGCAGCAGGACGGCCCGCTGGACACTCCGCACCGGCTCACCCCTTCCCGCTCGCCCCGGCAACCGTTCGTGCACTCCTCCCTCCACTCAACGTCCGCCAACCCCGCCTGATGCGTGTCCCCACCCCTTGTTCACCCGTTCGGGTCCGCACTCCGGTCGGCGCGCACGGCAAATGCCGCGCGCCCGGGGCCGCGCCCCTCAGGAGCGCGGCCCCGGAAACACACCCACGAAAGACCGGCGGCCCCCCACTCCCGAGGAGTGGAGGGCCGCCGGCCTGATGGTCCTACCGCGCGTCAGCTCCGCCGCACGCCCGAGGCCAGTTCCCCGGCCAGGGCCCGCACCGCGTCCAGCGCCGCTTCCTCGTCCTCGCCCGCGGCCAGGATCCGCTTCACGAACGCGGACCCCACGATGACCCCGTCCGCGAACCGGGCGACCTCCGCCGCCTGCACCGCGTCCGAGACCCCGAGCCCGACGCAGACCGGCAGGTCGGTGGTGGCCCGGGTCCGGGCGACCAGGTCCTCGGCCATCGAGCCGACGGCCGACCGCGTGCCGGTCACGCCCATCACCGCGGCCGCGTACACGAACCCGCTGCCCGCCGCCGTGACCTCCGCCAGCCGCGCGTCCTTGCTGCTGGGGGCGACCACGAACACGGTGTCCAGACCGTGCTCGTCCGCCGCCTTGCGCCACTCCTCGGACTCCTCCACCGGCAGGTCCGGCAGGATGCAGCCGGCCCCGCCCGCGGCCGCCAGGTCGGCGGCGAACCGCGCCACCCCGTAGCGGTCGACCGGGTTCCAGTACGTCATCACCAGCACCGCCGCCGCGGGGTGCGCGGAGGCGACCTCCTGGACGGTGCGCAGCACGTCCTTGATCCGCACGCCGCCCCGCAGCGCGATGTCGTCGGCGGTCTGGATGACGGCGCCGTCCAGCACCGGGTCGGAGTGCGGCAGCCCGACCTCGACCACGTCGCAGCCGCCCTCGATCAGCGCGTTGACCGCCCGGATGCCGCCGTCCACGGTCGGGAACCCGGCCGGCAGGTAGCCGATCAGCGCGGCCCGGTCCTCGGCCTTGGCCGCGGCCAGGATGTCGCTCAGCTTGGAAGCCATGATCACTTACCCCCCTCGGCGGAGTCGGCCGGCCCGGCGGACCCGGCCCCCGGCTCGTCGTACAGCCCGAAGTACTCGGCCGCGGTGTGCATGTCCTTGTCCCCGCGTCCCGACAGCGAGACCAGGATGGTCGCCTCCGGCCCGAGCTCGCGCCCCAGCTCCAGCGCCCCGGCGAGCGCGTGGGCGCTCTCGATGGCCGGGATGATCCCCTCGGTGCGGGACAGCAGCCGCAGCGCCTGCATCGCGGCGTCGTCGGTGACCGGACGGTACTCGGCCCGCCCGGTGTCCTTCAGCCAGGCGTGCTCCGGCCCGACGCCCGGGTAGTCCAGCCCGGCCGAGATCGAGTGCGACTCGATGGTCTGCCCGTCCTCGTCCTGGAGGACGTACGTCCGGGAGCCGTGCAGCACGCCCGGGTCCCCCTTGGTGAGGGTGGCCGCGTGCCGGGGCGTCTCGGCGCCCTCGCCGGCCGCCTCGCAGCCGATCAGCCGCACCCCGGCGTCCGGGATGAACTCGTGGAAGATCCCCATCGCGTTTGAGCCGCCGCCGACGCAGGCCACGACGGCGTCGGGCAGCCGGCCGGTCCGGTCGAGCACCTGCTGCCGCGCCTCGACGCCGATGACCCGGTGGAAGTCCCGGACCATCATCGGGAAGGGGTGCGGCCCGGCGACGGTGCCGAACAGGTAGTGGGTGGAGTCGACGTTGGCGACCCAGTCCCGGAACGCCTCGTTGATGGCGTCCTTGAGCGTCCGGCTGCCGGACTTGACGGCCACCACCTCGGCGCCGAGCATCCGCATCCGGGCGACGTTGAGCGCCTGGCGCTGGGTGTCGACCTCGCCCATGTAGATGGTGCAGTCGAAGCCGAACAGGGCGCAGGCGGTCGCGGTGGCCACGCCGTGCTGGCCGGCGCCGGTCTCGGCGATGATCCGGGTCTTGCCCATCCGCTTGGTGAGCAGCGCCTGGCCCAGCACGTTGTTGATCTTGTGCGAGCCGGTGTGGTTGAGGTCCTCGCGCTTGAGCAGGATGCGCGCGCCGCCCGCCTCGGCGGAGAAGCGGTGCACGTCGGTCAGCGGGCTCGGGCGCCCGGTGTAGTCCTTGAGCAGCGCGTCGAGCTCGGCGGTGAAGGCCGGGTCGGTCTTGGCCTTCTCGTACTCCTCGGCGACCTGCTCGACCGCGGCGACCAGCGCCTCGGGGATGAAGCGGCCGCCGTACGCGCCGAAGTAGCCGCGCGCGTCCGGCACCTGGGCGCCGGGCAGGTAGTCCTTTTCGGACATGGTGGTTTCCCTTGAACGGAGATGGACGACAACGACGTCTTCCCGGCTGGGCTTCAGCCGGACGTCACGCGCCATCGCCGTCCCGGCACCTGCCCGGGCTCGCACCCGATGACGTACCGCACCCGACGCCCCAGCACCCGGCGTGCGGGCGCGCGGCAGCCGCGCGGGCGGCAACCGGGGGCGAGTCGGGCGGCGATCTTCATGGGGTGGGGGTCAGTCCTTGTGCCGGACGGCGGGGTGGGCCCCGGCGGCGACCAGGTCGGCGACCGCGGCGCGCGGGTCCTTGCCGGTCACCAGGGACTCGCCGACCAGCACCGCGTCGGCGCCGAGGTTGGCGTAGTTGATCACGTCCAGCGGGCCGCGCACACCGGACTCGGCGATCTTGACGATGCCGTCCGGGATGGCGTGGGCGACGTTCTCGAAGGTGTTGCGGTCCACCTCGAGCGTCTTCAGGTTGCGGGCGTTGACGCCGATGATCCGGGCGCCGGCGTCCACCGCGCGCTTGATCTCCTCCTCGTCGTGCACCTCGACCAGCGGGGTGAGGCCGATCGACTCGGCGCGCTCGATCAGCGACACCAGGGCCGGCTGGTCGAGGGCCGCGACGATCAGCAGCGCGAGGTCGGCGCCGTGCGCACGGGCCTCCCACAGCTGGTAGGCGGTGACGATGAAGTCCTTGCGCAGCAGCGGGGTGTCCACCGCGGCGCGGACGGCGTCCAGGTCGGCCAGCGAACCGCCGAAGCGGCGCTGCTCGGTCAGCACGCTGATCGCGGCGGCACCGCCGGCCGCGTAGTCCACCGCCAGGGCGGCCGGATCGGCGATCGAGGCCAGGGCGCCCTTGGACGGGCTGGAGCGCTTCACCTCGCAGATCACCCGGACCCCGTCGCCCCGGAGGGCGGCGACGCCGTCCTTGGCCTCCGGAGCCTTGGCGGCCAGCGCCTTGAGCTCGTCCAGGGAGACCCGGGCCTGCCGCTCGGCGAGGTCCTCGCGGACCCCTTCGATGATCGAGTCGAGCACACTCACTCAGGAGCCCCCATCTTTTCTGCCAGTTGGCCGGCGTGAGCCGGCGGGCGACAGCCCACCGACTCTTCGATGGTATCGGCACCCGGGGGCGGGGGGCGCACCGGTTCGAACCGCGTCTCGCGGACCGGACTCCCGCTCCGGCGGTCCCCAGCTGCGGCTTCACCGGGCGTGCACCGGTTTTCGGACGGTCTTCGCACCGGTTTTCGGACGCTCTCCGAGCCGGCCTCGACCGGTGGCCGGGACGTGGCGTCAGGGCGTACGGGAAGCGGCGGCCGCGCGGTCGAGGACCACGGTCAGGGGCCGCGGTACGGCAGCAGGGACGCGGCGGTCGCGCGGCCCGGTCAGACCAGCGGCGGCGCCAGCCCGGCACCGACCCCCGAGTTGCGCACCACGGTGAACACCAGAACCAGCAGGGCGATCAGCGCCCACCGCCGGCCCCCGACGGTGATCCTGGGCGGCGGCCCGCCGGTCAGCGCGGCCCAGCCCCAGCGCAGCCACAGCACCGCCAGCACGCCGAACAGCAGGACCACGACGGCGTTGTCGTGCAGGGCGCCGGTGAGGTCCCCGTGGCTCAGCGCGTGGACGCAGCGCAGCCCCCCGCAGCCGGGGCACCACCAGCCGGTGGCGGTCAGGAACGGGCACTCGGGGTAGTGCCCGGGGGTGTTCGGGTCCACCACGGCGACGTACGCGGCGGGGACGGCCACCGCCGCCAGCGCGGTCAGCGGCGGGCTCAGCCGGCGCCGCACGGGCGGCGGGGCGGAGGCGGTGGAAGCGGTGGGGGCGGCGTTCACGCCCCGATTCTGCCCGGGTCGGGCCCGGACACGACGAAACGGCGGGCGTGGCGCGCCCGCCGTTCCGATGTACGACAAACGTGTGGTCGTGTGGTGCGACGAGCCCGTCGTCAGGCGGCGACGGCGGCGCGGGCCTCACGGGCCGCGAGCTGCTCCTCGGCCGACTTGTAGACGTTGGCGCTGGGCTGCTTGCCCATGCCCGCGAGGGACATGGCCTTGCCGACCACGCCACCGGCCAGGATGACCGCCAGGCCGACCCAGACGAGCAGAACCGACGGCAGGATCATGGCGACGCCCGCGACGCCGAAGCCGACGAAGGAGATGACGACGCCGGTCCAGGCGGCGGTGGTGTGGCCGTGTGCTGCTGCTGCCATCTGAGTGGTGCTCCTTGGCTCTCGGGGCCCGGCCGGGCCTGCGGGGCCGCCGGCGGGTTGACGGGTTCCATTGTGCCGGGCCACACACCGACGGCCCAAAGCGGGTGGCGGGTCTATCGCGTCACATGCGCGCGGGCCGCGTCACGTGCGCGCGGCTCACACCGCGGTCGGGTCCTCGCCCCGGTCCAGGGCCTTCCACAGGTCGCCCGGCGTCTCGGTCCGCGCCGGGGCCTTGCGGGTCGGCGCCTCGTAGCGGCTGCCCATGGCCGGCCAGCCCCGGCCGTAGCGCAGGGTGAGCAGTCCGGCCAGGGCCAGCAGGACCCCGCCGACCAGCGCGACCCAGGGCCAGGCGGTGTGCGAGACCTCGGTGGCCGCCGAACCGGTCAGCGCCAGCTTGCGGGCGGCCTCGGCGTCCAGCGCGGCGGTGTCGCCGGCCCCGGCCACCGAGGCGGCGGCCGCGCCGAGCCCGGCCAACAGGGTCAGCGCGCCGACCGCCAACCGGCCGGCGCCGCGCACCGCGAACACCGCGACGGCCGCGGCGAGGCCCACCAGGGCCAGCCCGCCGGGCAGTTCGGAGATCCTGCCGCCGGTGACGGACACGTCCAGGGTGCCGGCCCGGCCCTCGGCCCAGGTCCGCCCGACCGCGGTCAGCACCAGCACGGCGCTCAGCACGGTCAGCAGCAGCATGATGCCGAGGGTGCGGCGGCTGGGGGCGGCGGGGGCGGGGGTCTGCTCAGCGGTCACCCGTCCACTATCCCCCGACCGACGCCGGGGTCCGTACCCGGGGTGGGGAACGGGCCGTCGGGCGAGCCGTCGGGCGGGCGGCGGGCGGGGCGGGTTACGGCGTGGGGAGGCCGTCCGTCCGCAGCACCACCGTGCGGCCGCCGAGCGGCAGGAACAGGTCGTTGCCGAACGGCACCCGCTCCGCCTCCCGGTACACCCCCTCGGGGGACGGCGCGGTGTGCACGGTGCAGACCGCCGCCGCCGGATCGACCACCACGTACAGCGGCACGCCGCTCTCCGCGCAGGCCCGCGCGAAGACGTGGTCACGGCCCGGGTGCGCCACCTCCAGCACCGCCTCGGCGTCCGCGGCCCCGTACCGGCCCCGGGCGGTACGGGCGGCGCCGGGGGCGACCACCACCAGGTCCGGGGCGAGCGGGCCGTGCGCGGCCGGGAAGTCGATCAGGACCCCGGACAGCACCCGCCCCGCGCCCGCGAGCCCTTCCCGGATCTGGGAGGCCGTCCCGAAAACGGCCTCCCAGCGCAGCTCGTCGTACGGCGCCTCGGGCATCCCGGCCGCCTCCTCACACGTCAGGACAGTTCCGGCGTCCGCAGCGTATTGGCGGTGGCGACCGCCCGCAGCACGGCGGCCGCCTTGTTGCGGCACTCGGTGTCCTCGCCGTGCGGGTCGGAGTCGGCGACCACGCCCGCGCCGGCCTGCACGTACGCGGTGCCGTCGCGCAGCACCGCGGTGCGGATCGCGATCGCGGTGTCCGAGTCCCCGGCGAAGTCCAGGTAGCCGACGCAGCCGCCGTACAGGCCGCGGCGGGTGGGCTCCAGCTCCTCGATGATCCGCATCGCCCGCGGCTTGGGCGCGCCGGAGAGGGTGCCGGCCGGGAAGCAGGCGGTCAGCACGTCGAAGGCGGTCCGCCCCGGGGCGACCGTGCCGGTCACCGTCGACACGATGTGCATCACGTGGCTGTAGCGCTCGATGTGCATGAAGTCGACCACCTCGACGCTGCCCGGCTCGCAGACCCGGCCGAGGTCGTTGCGGCCGAGGTCCACCAGCATCAGGTGCTCGGCCCGCTCCTTGGGGTCGGCGAGCAGCTCGGCGGCCAGCTCCGCGTCCTCCTGCGGGGTGTCGCCGCGGTGCCGGGTGCCGGCGATCGGGTGCAGCATCGCCTCGCCGTCGGTGACCTTGACCAGCGCCTCCGGGCTGGAGCCGACCACGTCGAAGCCGCCCTCGGCCCCGCCGTCCGGCCCGGGGAAGCGGAACAGGTACATGTACGGGCTGGGGTTGGTGGTGCGCAGCACCCGGTAGACGTCCAGCGCGGAGGCGGGGCAGGGCGCCTCGAAGCGCTGCGAGGGCACCACCTGGAAGGCCTCGCCGGCCCGGATCCGCTCCTTGATCGTCTCCACCGCGGCCCGGTACGGCTCGCCGCCGAACGGCGAGTGCACCTCGCCCGGGCCGGCCGGGGTGAAGGTGGCCAGGCCCGGGTCGACCGGCTTGGACAGCTCGGCCTCCATCGCGTCCAGCCGGGCCACCGCGTCCGCCCAGGCCTCGTCCGCGCCGCTGGCCAGGTCGTTGTGGTTGACGGCGTTGGCGATCAGCAGCACCGTGCCGTCGACGTGGTCGAGCACCGCGAGGTCGGTGGCGAGCAGCATGGTCAGCTCGGGCAGGCCCAGGTCGTCCGGGTTGAGGTCGGGCAGCTTCTCCAGCCGGCGGACGATGTCGTAGCCGAGGTAGCCGACCAGGCCGCCGGTGAGCGGGGGCAGGCCGTCGTCCTCCAGCCGCGGGGTGTGCAGCGCCTGGAGGGTGGCGCGCAGCACCTCCAGCGGGTCGCCCGCGGTGGGGATGCCGACCGGCGGGGTGCCGAGCCAGCGGGCCCCGCCGTCCGGGCCGACGGTCAGCGCGGCGGCGCTGCGCACCCCGACGAAGGAGTAGCGCGACCAGCTGCGGCCCTGCTCGGCGGACTCCAGCAGGAAGGTGCCGGGCCGCTCCTCGGCGAGGGTGCGGTAGAGGCCGATCGGGGTGAGACCGTCCGCGAGGAGCCTGCGGGTGACCGGGATGACCCGGGTGTCGACGGCGAGCTTGCGGAAGGCTTCGAGATCCATGACGGGCGGCACCTTCTTGAGTTCTTGAGTTCTTCGAGTGGACTGGGGTCAGGAGAGCGGGAGCACGTCGGCGTCGAAGCAGGTGCGGTCGCCGGTGTGGCAGGCCGCGCCGCTCTGGTCGACCCTGACCAGCAGGGTGTCGCCGTCGCAGTCCAGGGCCACCGACTTGACCGCCTGGACGTGGCCCGAGGTGTCGCCCTTCACCCAGTACTCACGGCGGCTGCGGCTCCAGTAGGTGCAGCGGCCCGTGGTGAGGGTGCGGTGCAGCGCCTCGTCGTCCATCCACCCGAGCATCAGCACCTCGCCGGTGTCGTACTGCTGGGCGATGGCCGGGACCAGCCCGTCCTCGGAGCGCTTGAGCCGCGCGGCGATCTCGGGGGCGAGGGCGGTGCTGCCGGGAGCGGCGGGTGTGGTGGACATGCGCCCCATTGTGTCAGCCCGCCCCGCCGCACCCGCCTCGCTCCCCCGCCGGAGCCGCTACGGGTGCAGCTGCCCGGTGAGCTTGGGGCCGCCCTGCTTGTTGCTGGCGGCCAGGGTGCAGGTGTAGTCGCGCCAGCCCTGCTGGTAGTTGGCCATCGCCGGGCCGAACTGGCGGCCGTAGTAGGTCTTTCCGTCGCCCTGGCGGGCCTTGGCGGCGGCTTCGACCTCCTTGCAGCCGTCGCGCATGGCGAGCGCCAGCGGGATGTCGCCGGTGATCCCGTCCGCGAGCTTGAGGTCGGCGATCACCTCGCCGTCGTGGTCCCCGGCGCAGGGACGCTCCTCGGGCTTGGTGATCACCGGGCTCAGCTGCGGGTGATCGAAGCAGGCGCCGACCGGGAAGAACGCGTACGGCGGCTGCGGCGTGGGCGTGGGGGTGGGTGTCGGCGTCTGGGTGGCCGTGGGAGTCGGCGTGGGCGGCGGCGGCGCGGCGGCCGGCTTCTTGTCGTCCGGCCACAGCACCGCGGTGGCCACCACCGCGAGCAGGACGACCAGCACGGCGGCAACGGTGAGGACCAGGCCGCGGGACGGGCGGGAGCCGACTGCGGACGGCGGCTGCTCGGAGGTCATGGCCACGAGGATGGCCCACCCGGCCCCCACCTGGCAGCCGCTTCGCCAAACTCGCCCCGTACGGGCGGCCCGCCGGGACCTGAAGGTCGGTAGACCCGCCATCCGAGACGGGCTCACCAACCGGCTGCACCCTGAAGTGACGCCGCAGGAAACCTATCCTGGATAGAGAAAATTCAAATAAAAGAAAATTGTTTCTTCCGCCTCCTTCCCACACAGGGGAAGGAGGCGGAAGAAACAAAGAATCCCCGAGAGAAAAGCTTCCCGCGCCTCGCTGCCTCGCCCGGACGGCGAGGCGGCGAGGCCCTTGCCCCACGCGGCCGGATGGAGGGCGAACCCGATGGTCGCGGCCTGTTGTGGCTCGGTGGCCAGCCGCGCGTAGCCGATCAGCCGCTGTTCACCGCGCCGGGTGACGGCGAGGCAGTACTCGGTGCGCGGGGTGGCGCGCGCGGAGTCGATGGAGCGGGCGGTGATCGCTTCGACCTGTTCACGGGTGCGGGGTTCGAAGCTGAGGTGCCGGGTGGCCCCAGGTTGGGGGCAACCCCTCACGAGTTCGAATCTCGTATCCTCCGCCTTCACGAAGGCCCCGACCGGTTCGCCGGCCGGGGCCTTCGTCGTTCCGCGATTGCCGTGCCGGGGCCCGGGGTCACGCCTCCGCGACGGCTTCGAGCGGCTTCAGGGCGGCTGCCCGGCGGGCCGGTACGGCGGCGGCGAGAGCGCCGACCGCGAGGGACAGCAGGCAGACGAGGAGCAGGGTCCCCCAGGGCAGCGCCAGGGAGTACTGCCTCACCGCGCCGTTGGCCAACGCTCCGACGGCCCAAGCGCCGAACAGGCCGCCGGCCAGGCCGAGCAGGGTGCCGAAGCCCGCGACGGTCACCGCTTCCAGGCGGATCATCCGCCGGACGCCCGCGCGGTCCATGCCGATGGCGCGCAGTACACCGATCTCGCGGGTTCGTTCGGCGACCGAGATGGCCAGGGTGTTCACGATGCCGAGCCCCGCGATCACGACGCCGATGGCGAGCAGCCCGTACATCAGGGTGAGCAGGTTGCCCATGGTGCCCGCGGCCTCGCGGACGAGTGCGGGCCGGTCCTGCACCTTCAGCAGCGGGTTGTTGCCGACGGCGGCACGCAACCGGTCCTCGGTGGCGGGGGAGACCGAGCCGGGGTCGGTGCGGACCAGGATCCGCTGGACGGAGTCCGGCAGGAAGCCGTCCTGCTGCACCTCGGCGCGGGCGCCGAGGGCGTCGTGGGCGGTGGGATTGTCCTGGTAGACGCCCACGACGGTGTACTTGGCGAAGGTCCGGCTCCGGCCGATGGTGGCGTCGACCTGGCTGCCGGTGCTCAGGCCGCTCTCCCGGGCGATGGTGCTGGAGACGGCGATCCGGCCGGGCCCGAGGTCCTTCGCGGAGCCGCTGAGGAAGTCGAGCCTCATGACGTCGTCCACGGAGTCGGGGTCGACACCGGAGATGTCACGGACCCGGCCGCCGATGAACAGGACGGAGTCCGCGACGGCGCTCGCGGCCCGCACCCCGGCGGTGTGGGCGACTCGCTGGACGGCGGCCGGGTCGACGCCGGTCGTGGTGGTGCGGGTGCTGATCACGTATTCGGCGCCGAGGCCGGCCGCGGCCTGACGGTCGAGCGCCTGCCCGGTGGAGTTGCCGATGACGGCGAGGCCGGTCACCAGCGCGGTGCTGACCAGCAGGGTGGCGGCGGTGGCGGCGGTGCGCCGCGGGTCGCGCAGCGCGTTCTGCTGTGCGAGGTGACCGGTGATCCCGGAACGGCCGGTCAGGCGGCCGATCAGCCGGATCGCCGGGACCACGAGTAGCGGCGCCAGCACGATCAGGGCGAGGACGAGGACGCCGCAGCCGAGCATCGCGCCGCGCAGGTTCCCCTCCGAGGCGTCCTTCGCGCCGGTGAGCGGGACGAGCAGGCCGACGCCCAGGGCGAGGAGGGCGAGCCCCGCGACGGCGCGGACGCGGAACCGGCCGGCGGGCGGCTGCTGCGCCGTACGCAACGCCTCGACGGGCGCGACGCGTGCGGCCTTGCGAGCAGGCAGCCAGGCGGCGAGCACGGTGACCCCCACCCCGACGCCGAGCGCCGCCAGGACGGGGCGCGGGCCGATGACCAGCGGGCCGTCGGGCAGCAGGTCCCCGCCGGTGCTCAGCAGGCCGGGCAGGACGGCGGCGATGCCGAGGCCGAGGACGAACCCGGCCGCCGAGGCGGCGAGCCCGACCAGGACGGCCTCCACGAGGACGGAGCGGACCACCTGGCGGCGTGAGGCTCCGATCGCCCGGAGCAACGCGATCTCCCGGGTGCGCCGGGTGACGAGCATGGTGAAGGTGTTGATGACCAGGAAGGACCCGATGAACAGCGCGATTCCGGCGAAGACCGTCGGCATCTTCTGGTAGCCCCGCGTCAGGGTGCCGACGTAGACCGCCTGCTGGGCGGCCCGGGCGGCGGCGGTGGTGACCTCGGCCCTGTCGGGCGGGAGCACGGTGGCGACCCGCCGGGCGAGTTCGGACTGGCCGGTGCCGGCCGCGGCGGACAGGTCGATCGCGGTGTAGTGGCCCGAAGTGGCGAACAGCCGCTGGGCGGTCGCCCGGTCGAACAGGACCAGGGTGCCGCCCGCGAGCACCCGGGTGTCCGTGGTGGTGACGATGCCGACGAGCCGCATGGTCATGGCCGGGCCGTCGGTGGCCAGCGTGACCGAGTCACCGATGTGCAGGTGCCCGGCGGCAGCGGTGCCGCTGTCCACGGCGATCTCGTCGCCGCCCCCCGGGGCACGGCCTGCGGCGAGGGGGTGGCGGCGGTCCTCGCCGTCGGGGCCGGGTACGTAGGCGGCGGCCGGGTTCGCGCCCGGCCTGACCCGCAACGGGGTACCGTCCGCCGCGTTCAGGGCGGCCCGGCCGTCGACGGACGGCCGCACGGCGGCGACACCGGGGACGGCGGCCAGTCGCCGGGCGAGCGCGTCGTCGAGGACGCTGTCCGGCTGGTCCGCGGCGGCCCCGGCCGGGGCCTGTCGTGCGGTGACGGTGACCGCGATGTCGGCGAAGTTCCTCGACGCGGCGGCGCGGTAGGCGGCCGCGGCCGAGTCCGCGAAGACGAGGGTGCCGCTGGCGAATGCGACACCCAGGCAGACCGCGAGGACGGTCATGGCCAGTCGGGCCTTGTGCGCCAGGACGTTGCGCACGGCTGTTCTCAGCATGGGTTCGGCTTCCGGGGGCGTGGGAGGGACGGGGCATGGGAGCGGCGGGGCGTGGGAGCGGCGGGGCGTGGGAGCGACGGGGATGTGCGGGCGCGGGTCAGCTGGTGCGGGCGCGGGTGTCGAAGCGCTTCATGACGTCGAGGACCCGGTCCGGGGTGGGGCGGGTCATCTCGTCGACAAGCCGTCCGTCGGAGAGGAACACCACGCGGTCGGCGTAGCCGGCGGCGACGGGGTCGTGGGTGACCATGACCACGGTCTGGCCGAGTTCGCGCACCGAGTCGCGCAGGAAGCCGAGGACCTCGGCGCCGGAGCGGGAGTCGAGGTTGCCGGTGGGCTCGTCGCCGAAGACGATCGCGGGCCGCGAAGCGAGGGCGCGGGCGACCGCGACGCGCTGCTGCTGACCGCCGGACAGCTGCGCGGGCCGGTGGTCGAGGCGCCCGGAGAGGCCGACCATGGAGACCACGCGGTCCAGCCACTGCCGGTCGGGGTGGCGGCCGGCGATGCTCAGCGGCAGCGTGATGTTCTCCAGCGCGGTCAGCGTCGGCAGCAGGTTGAACGCCTGGAAGACGAAGCCGATCCGGTCGCGGCGCAGCCGGGTCAGCGGCCGGTCGCGCAAGGAGCCCAGCTCGGTGGTGCCGATGCGGACGCCGCCGGAGGTGGGGGTGTCGAGCCCGGCGGCGCAGTGCATCAGAGTGGACTTGCCGCAGCCGGAGGGGCCCATGATCGCGGTGAACTCGCTCTCCCGGAAGCCGATGCTGACCCGGTCCAGGGCCACGACCCGGGTGTCGCCGCTGCCGTAGACCTTCGTCAGGTCGGTGGTGGCGGCCGCGATCCCGGGGGCCGGGTTCGGCGGGTACGGGGTGAGGGGGACGGTGGTCACGGGGGACTCCTCTTCGGTGCGGACGGTGCACTTCGAAGGGTGTCCGGGCGACGTATCGGGACCCGCGCCGGCGTGTATCGGCGTCCGCTCCGCTTCGTAGCGGTTCCGCGGAGCCGGGCGGTCAGGCCGGCAGGCGCAGAGTGGCGACGGCCCCACCGTCCGGGGCGTTGTCCAGGTGAAGCTCGGCACCGAGCAGCCGAGCCTGTCCGAGGGCAATGGTCAGGCCCAGGCCGTGGCCCGAACCGCGCCCGGCGGCGCCGGTGTGAAAGCGACGCGGGCCGTGGAGCAGCAGGTCCGCCGGGAAGCCGAGGCCGTGGTCGCGCACCACGACGGTGCGGCCCTCGACGGTGACCCGCACCGGGGCCCGTCCGTGGCGGTGGGCGTTGACGACGAGGTTGCTGACGATCCGTTCCAGGCGGCGCGGGTCGGTCTCCACGGTCGTCGCGTCCTCCGAGCGGTGCGCGTCCTCCGGGCCGTGCGCGGCGGCCGGGCCGTGCGCGGCGGCGACGGTGACCTCGGCGTCGAGGCCGGTGCGCGCCACGGCATCGGCGACGACCTCGCCGAGCGGAACCCTGGCGCGGACCGGCTGCTCGGCCCCGGCGTCCAGGCGGGAGATCTCGAGGAGGTCCTCGACCAGGGCGCACAGGTCGCGCACCCTGGCGCGGAGCAGGTCCTCGGTCTCGCCGGGCGGCAGCAGGTCGACGGTGGCCAGCAGGCCGCCGACGGGTGTGCGCAGCTCGTGGGCCACGTCCGCGGTGAACTGGCGCTCGGTGCGCAGCCGCCGTCCGAGGCTGTCGGCCATGAGGTCGACGGTGGCCGCGATGTCGGCGACCTCGTCGTTGCCCCCGGTGGGCCCGGTCCGGGCATCGAGGTCACCGGCGGAGATCCGGACCGCGGTTTCGGAGACCTGCCGCAGCCGACGGGCGACCAGCCCGGCGCCGTAGACGGCCAGAGGCGTGGCCGCCGCGAGCGCGACCAGCGACGCGACGGTCATGGTCAGGTCGAGCCGGTGCAGTCCGTAGAGTTGCGGGCCCGTGTTGACCCGGACGGCGAGGACCGGGCTGCCGGGGCCGGCGGTTCGCTGGGCGGCCCAGACGCTCGGCCCGAGGGGTCCGTAGACCCGCCCGTCGTGGACCGTGTGCCGGGCGTCGTCGGCCGGGTGGCGCAGCTCGGCGGGCAGCTCAGCCGGGTCGAGTTCGGCTCCGTCCGCCAGAGTTCCGGTGCGTCGGTAGACGTCCATGGCCGAGTACACGGCGTTGAAGGCCTGCGCCTCGGCCCGGCTCCGGATGTCGCGGGCGGTCCACAGGTGCACGAGCACGCCCACCGCCGCCACGACCAGGCAGGCCGTGGCCGCCGCCAGCGCGGCGATCTTCCACCGCAGGGACGCCCGGGCCGGCCGCGGCCGGCGGAACCCGCGCACCGGGCTCAGCGCCTGAACTTGTAGCCGAAGCCGCGGACCGTCTCGATCCGCTCCCGCCCCAGCTTCCTGCGCAGCCGCTGCACGCACAGGTCCACGACCCGGCTGTCGCCGTCCCAGCCGTAGTCCCAGACGTTGCGCAGCAGGGTGTGCCGCTCCAGAACCACGCCCGGGTGTGCGGCGAACTCCAGGAGCAGCTTCAGCTCGGTCGGGGTGAGCGCCACCGGTTCTCCGGCGACGGCCACCTCCAGTCCGGCGGTGTCGAGGCGCAGGTCCCCGAACACCAGCACCTCCCCGTCGGCGGGCGGCGCCCCGGCAGTGACGCGCTCGGGCTGAGAGGCGGCGGACGGCGTGTAGGTGGCCCGCCGCAGCAACGAGCGGATGCGTGCGACCAGCACGTAGGTGTCCACGGGCTTGACCACGTAGTCGTCCGCCCCGGCCTCCAGGCCGGCGACGACGTCGAGCCCGTCGCCACGGGCGGACATCATCAGGACGGGTACCAGGCTGGTCTCCCGGACTCTCCTGCACAGGCCGATCCCGTCCAGCCCAGGCAACATCACGTCGAGGATCAGCAGGTCGAAACTCCCGTCACGGAAGATCTCCAGCCCGCTCAGACCGTCGGCGGCGGCCGCCATCTCGTAGCCGTAACGTTCCAGCGCGACCGTGAAGGACCGGCGCATCAGATCGTCGTCCTCCACCAGCAGCACGCGGACCGGGCGCGAGGAAGCCCCAGCCGGGGCGGAAGATGACACGGGCGGATGGCTCCTGTTCGAACGGTCCGGTGACCAGCCGACTGCCCACGGGACGGCAGCCACAAGGGGACGATACGGCAGGCACCGAACACGCCCCCGGCGCGCGGCAGGGCCTGCGACGCCATTCCCACCCCCTCTCCTACGCGAAACCCCAGGTCATCCCAGGTGCAATCGGCCCGACCACCGAGGGGGCCGCCGTATTCCCGCACCCTGTCCGCCCCTTCGCAGGGACCGGCGCGCCCATTCGATGGACAACCAAGCGCTCCCTGATACCCACCCGATACAGAACCCCCGTCGGCCCCGGCGACACTCTCCCGACCACTACCCGGGAGGAGTCGGCCGGCTGCCCGACCGACGGCTCCGTGGTCTCGGTTGGGGCTTCCGTCCCGTCAGGGCTTTGATCCGCCCCACTTGCGCGGGGCGGCCGCACGCGTGGTGTCGGGCCCGTCGCGGTTGCGGGGCCGGGCCCGGGGTGCCTCAATGGCCGCGGCGGCGACCGCCGCCTGCGGGCGAGGAGGGCGGACATGCCACGGGTCGCGGTGAACGGGGTCGAGCTCTTCTACGAGGTGGGCGGGGACGGTGAGCCGCTGGTCCTGGTGCACGGCTCGTGGGGCGACCACGGCAGCTGGGCGCCGGTCCTGCCCGCCCTCGCGCAGAAGTTCCGGGTCCTCGCGGGCGGAGCCGGCGGTACCAGGAGCACAGCGAGACCTGCTCCAAGCGGTTTTCGGAGGGCCCGCATCCGAACGGGTCGGCGCTGCGCCGCAACCGACCGGGCCCGGTGGGCAGATGAGCCCATAGGCTTCCACCATGTCGAACCATGCCCTCGCCGAACGCCACCGGCTCGCCCAACTCCTCACCGCTGCCGGGCCGGACGCCCCCACCCTCTGTGAGGGGTGGACGACCCGGGATCTGGCCGCGCATCTGGTGGTCCGGGAGCGGCGGCCCGATGCGGCGGCGGGGATCCGGGTCGGGGCGCTGGCCGGCTGGACGCAGCGGGTGCAGGACGGGTACGCCGAGCGGCCGTACGAGGAGCTGGTGCGGCTGTTCCGGGCCGGGCCTCCGGTCTACTCGCCGTTCGCCCTGCCCGGCGCCGACGAGGCGGCGAACACCGTCGAGTACTTCGTCCACGCCGAGGACGTGCTGCGCGCGGCCGACGACTGGACCCCGCAGCCGGTCCCACCCGGCCGCGCCGAGGCCCTCTGGCGCCGTCTCCCCATGATCGCCCGCCTGGAGGCCGGCCGCCGCTCCCCCGTCCGGCTGGCGCTCGTCCACCCCGACGGCCGTTCCCTCACCGTCGGCCCCGCCGGCTCCCCCACCGTCCGCCTCACCGGCGAACCCGCCGAACTCGTGCTCTTCACCTACGGCCGCGGCGCCCTGACCACCCTCACCGTCGACGGCGACCCCGACGCCCTCGAAGCCCTCCGCCACGTCCTGCCGCTGCCTCCGAAGTAGCAGAGCAGCGGAAGCCGGTGTGGCCTCTCGGCATGCCGAGGGGCGACGCTCGCGGGCGGGACCGCGGGCGCGGGCGGTCAGCTTCCGGGGCGGCCCTTGGAGATGAAGAGCTGGACGGGGGTGTCCGTCGCCGTGGTGTGCCCGGGCAGGGGCGCGGAGTTGATGACCGAGCCGGCGGGCAGCTTCCAGTCGGTGAGTTCGTGGACCTCGTAGTGCAGTCCGGCCGCGTCGAGCAGCCGGGTGGCGGCGTCCCGGGTCAGGCCGGCGACCGGGGGGACGGTCACGGTCGTGGCGCCGGGTGCGGGCGGGGCGACGGGGGACGGGGTGCCTTTGGTCGCGGAAAGGGAGGAAGGGGAGGCGGAGGGGGACGGGGGCGCGGAGTGGACGGCCGGGGCCGGCGCGGTCCCGGCCGGGCGGTCGCCGCCGCCCGGCGATCCGGGCAGGAGCAGGGCCGCGCCCGTGGCGATGGCGGCCACCGCCGCCACGGCCGCGGCCCCGGTGAGGGCGGTGCGCCGGCGGACCGTGCGCCGGATTCCGGCGGCGTCGATCACGGGGGTGGCGGTGGTGTCGGCGAACGCGGTCATGGCGGCGAGGAGTTCCTTGTCGAAGTCGGAGTCGGGGTCGGGGCCTGGGGTGGGGACGGGGTCCTGGGGCGGGAAGCGGATCATCACGCACCTTCACGCGGGGTCGACGACGCGGACGGGGCGTCCTGCCGGGGCAGCGCGGCCCGCAGTTTCGCGAGCCCGCGGGAGAGTTGCGAGCGCACGGCGCCCGGGGAGATGTCGAGGGTCTGCGCGATCTCCCGGTCCCCCAGGTCGTGGAGGTAGTACAGGACGACCACGGTGCGCATCCCCATCGGCAGGGTGTGCAGCGCCGCGACGAGTTCGGCGCGCAGTTCCACCGACCGGTAGGCGTCGCGGGGATCGGGGTGTTCGACGGCGGGCTCCGGCGCGGGGCGTTCGCCCAAGCGGTGCAGGCGCCGCCAGCGGTCGTTGGCCAGGTTCACGAGGATCCGGCGCACGTACGCCTCGGGCACCTCGGCGCGCGCGACCCGCCGCCAGTGCCGGCAGGCCCGTTCCAGGGCCTCCTGTACGAGGTCCTCCGCGGTGTGGGCGTCCCCGGTGAGCACGTACGCCGTGCGGAACAGCGCGCCCGAACGCTGTTCCACGAACTCGACGAAGTCGATCCCGGGACTGCCCCTGCGCAGCCTCACCCGTGGCCTCACTCTCTGCCGCCGTCTTTTCCACCCTCTTGACGGCGCCCGCCCGCCGACTGCTGCACGGCGGGCGGGGAAGTGACGCGGCTCACAGCGGGCCCCGGCGGCCTCCCCCGGCTGCGGATGTCAGACCCCGGGTGCAGACTCGCAGGTGGCCGGGGTCCGACCCGGGCACGCCCGGCCGTCCCTCCGTCGAAGGGCACCCCGCACATGCTCACCACCGACTTCCCCATCGGCTCGCCCTGCTGGATCGACCTGGGCAGCCCGGACATCCCCGCCACCGCCGGGTTCTACAACCAGGTGTTCGGCTGGACGTTCCTGGAGATCCCCGGGACCGGCGGCTACGGGTTCGTCCAGCTGGACGGCAGGACCGTCGGCGCCATCGGCCACCTCGACCAGGGCGCGCGGTCCGCGTGGACGACGTACTTCCGCACCGCCGACGCGGACGCCACCGCCAAGGCGGCCGAGCAGGCCGGCGCCGGCGTCCGGGTGCCGCCGTCGGACGTCATGCAGGAGGGTCGGTTCGCCGCGCTCACCGACCCGCAGGGCGCCGATTTCGCCGTCTGGCAGGCGGGGAGCACCAAGGGGCTGGACGCGGTGTCCGAGGAGGGCGCCCTGGTCTGGGCCGAGCTGCACACCTCCGCCCCGGACGTCGCCTTCGCCTTCTACGAGAAGCTGTTCGGCTGGCGGGTGGAGAACTTCGAGCCGTCGCCGGGCATGAGCTACCGGGTGGTCTCCACCGCCGAGGGCGACCAGCAGGCGACCAGCTTCGGCGGCATCGCGCCGACCATGGCCCCGGCGCAGCCGTCCGCCTGGACGCCGTACTTCGCGACCGCGGACGTGGACGCGCGGGTGGCCAAGGCGACGGCGGCCGGTGGCTCGGTGCTGATGGGGCCCGAGAACGTGAAGAACGTCGGCCGGATCGCGTGGGTCGCGGACCCGAACGGCGCCCCCTTCGCGCTGATCAAGGGCGACCCGAACCAGGCCTGAGCGAAGGAACAACGGACACGGTGCCTGTTCGCGTTCGCAAAACGCGCTCGCGAACAAGCACCGCGAAGAACTCACCGCACCGGGTGCCCGGCCTCCCGCAGCGCGCCCTTGACCTCGCCGATCCGCAGGTCCCCGAAGTGGAACACGCTGGCGGCCAGCACCGCGTCCGCGCCCGCGTCGACGGCCGGCGCGAAGTCCGCGAGCTTGCCCGCGCCGCCGGAGGCGATCACCGGCACCGAGACGCTCTTGCGCACGGCCCGGATCAGCTCCAGGTCGTAGCCGTCCTTGGTGCCGTCCGCGTCCATCGAGTTGAGCAGGATCTCGCCCGCGCCCAGCTCGGCGGCGCGGCCCGCCCAGGCGACGGCGTCGAGCCCGGTGCCCTGCCGCCCGCCGTGGGTGGTGACCTCGAAGCCGGACTCGGTCTCCGTCCCGGGCGGGCAGCGCCGGGCGTCCACCGAGAGCACCAGGACCTGCCGCCCGAACCGCTGGGCGATCTCGCGGACCAGCTCCGGCCGGGCGATGGCCGCGGTGTTGACGCCGACCTTGTCGGCGCCGGCCCGCAGCAGCTTGTCGACGTCCTCGACGGCACGGATGCCGCCGCCCACCGTGAGCGGGATGAAGACCTGTTCGGCGGTGCGGCGGACCACGTCGTAGGTGGTCTCCCGGTCGCCGGAGGAGGCGGTGATGTCGAGGAAGGTCAGCTCGTCGGCGCCTTCGGCGTCGTAGAGCTTGGCCATCTCGACCGGGTCGCCGGCGTCGCGCAGGTTCTGGAAGTTGACGCCCTTGACCACCCGCCCGGCGTCCACGTCCAGGCAGGGGATGACACGTACTGCGAGGGTCACGGCTGTTCGCCTTCCACAACTTCCAGGGCTTCCGAGGCTTCCGGGACGTCCGAAACTTCCGGGGCGTCCGGGATTTCCGGGGCTTCCAGGGTCTTTGCCAGTCCGGACCGGTACGCGTCGAGTTCGACCTCGACCAGCATCCGGGAGTCGATCAGCCCGTCGACCACCACCATGGTGGCCACCGGGCGTGCGGCGTCGAAGAGTTCGCGGTGGGCGCGGCCCACCTCCTCGGCGTCGCGGACGTGGGTGATGTACATCCGGGTGCGGACCACGTCGTCGGTGGTCAGACCGTACGCGGCCAGGGCGGTGAGCCCGACGCCGAACGCGGCGAGGGTCTGCCGGTACGGGTCGCCCTCGTGCTCGATCCGGCCGTCCACCCAGGCGGTGGAGCCGGCCACGTGCACGTGGTCGCCCGCGGCGACGGCCCGGGAGTAGCCGAACTCGTCCTCCCAGGGGGAGAATCCGCCGACCCGACCGGCGACGACCCGACCGGCCACGACCTGCCCGGTCTCGCCCCGACCGGCTACGACCTGCCCGCGTACGATCCGACCGTCCGTCATCCTGAAACCGCCTCCAGGGCCTCTTCGAGGGTGAACTTCTGCTCGTAGAGTGCCTTGCCCACGATGGCGCCCTCGACACCCTCGCCCACGAGCGAGGCGATCGCGCGCAGGTCGTCGAGCGAGGAGACGCCGCCGGAGGCGACCACGGGCCGGTCGGTCGCGGCGCAGACGTCGCGCAGCAGCTGGAGGTTGGGGCCGGTCAGGGTGCCGTCCCGGTTGACGTCGGTGACGACGTAGCGGGCGCAGCCCTCCGCGTTCAGCCGGGCCAGCACGTCGAAGAGCTGGCCGCCGTCGCGGGTCCAGCCGCGGCCGCGCAGGGTGGTGCCGACCACGTCCAGGCCGACGGCGATCTTGTCGCCGTGCTCGGCGATGGCCTTGGCGACCCACTCGGGGGCCTCCAGGGCGGCGGTGCCGAGGTTGACCCGGGTGCAGCCGGTGGCGAGCGCGCGGGCGAGCGACTCGTCGTCGCGGATGCCGCCGGACAGCTCGACCTTGACGTCCAGCTGTCCGGTGACCTCGCGCAGCAGCTCGTAGTTGCTGCCGGTGCCGAAGGCGGCGTCGAGGTCGACCAGGTGCAGCCACTCGGCGCCGGCGTTCTGCCAGGCGAGGGCGGCGGCGAGCGGCTCGCCGAAGGAGGTCTCGGTGCCGGAGGCGCCCTTGACCAGGCGGACGGCCTGGCCGTCACGGACGTCGACGGCGGGCAGCAGTTCGAGGCTCATCAGAGATCCAACTCTCAGAAAGTCAGAGGGTGTTGACCCAGTTGGTCAGCAGGGCGGCGCCGGCGTCGCCGGACTTCTCGGGGTGGAACTGGGTGGCCCACAGCGGGCCGTTCTCGACGGCCGCGACGAACGGCTGCCCGTGGGTGGCCCAGGTGACCAGCGGCGGGTTGATCCGCGCGCTGTGGGTCTCCAGCTCCCAGTGCCGCACCCCGTAGGAGTGCACGAAGTAGAAGCGGGTCTCCGGGTCGAGGCCGGCGAACATCCGGCTGCCCTCGGGGACGTCCACGGTGTTCCAGCCCATGTGCGGGACGACGGGGGCCTCCAGCGGCTCGACGACGCCCGGCCACTCGTCGCAGCCGGCCGTCTCCACGCCGTGCTCGACCCCCTTCTCGAAGAGGATCTGCATGCCGACGCAGATGCCCATGACCGGTCGGCCCCCGGCGAGCCGGCGGCCGATGATCCAGTCCCCGCGGACGGACTTGAGCCCGCGCATGCAGGCCTCGTAGGCGCCCACGCCGGGGACGAGCAGGCCGTCCGCGGCCATCGCGGTGTCGTAGTCGGAGCTGACCGTGACGTCCGCCCCGGTCCGCTCCAGGGCGCGCTGCGCGGAGCGGAGGTTGCCGGAGCCGTAGTCGAGGACGACGACGTTCTTGCCCATGTTCAGGTGTCCAGTCTCTCTACGGCGGGTGTTACAGGCGCATGAGGCCGGAGGCCAGGCACATCACGGCGCCGAAGGCCAGCACCAGGATGACGCTCTTCGACTGCTTCTGCTTCCAGAAGGAGATGACTCCGCCGGCCAGGAAGAGGCCGACGAAGATGAGGATCATCGCAGTATTGCTCACAGCGCACCCTTGGTGGACGGGAGGATTCCGGCCGCGCGCGGGTCGCGCTCGGCGGCGTAGCGCAGCGCCCGGGCCAGCGCCTTGAACTGGCACTCCACGATGTGGTGCGCGTTGCGCCCGTACGGCACGTGGACGTGCAGCGCGATCTGCGCCTGGGCCACGAAGGACTCCAGGATGTGCCGGGTCATCGTGGTGTCGTACGAGCCGATCATCGGGGCGATGCCCTCGGGCTCGGTGTGCACCAGGTACGGCCGGCCGGAGAGGTCCACGGTGACCTGGGCGAGCGACTCGTCCAGCGGCACCGTGCAGTTGCCGAAGCGGTAGATGCCCACCTTGTCGCCGAGCGCCTGCTTGAAGGCGGCGCCGAGCGCGAGGGCGGTGTCCTCGATGGTGTGGTGGGTGTCGATGTGCAGGTCGCCGTCGGTCTTGACGGTGAGGTCGAACAGGCCGTGCCGGCCGAGCTGGTCGAGCATGTGGTCGTAGAAGCCGACGCCGGTGGAGATGTCGGTCCTCCCGGTGCCGTCGAGGTCTATCTCGACCAGGACCGAGGTCTCCTTGGTGGTGCGCTCGACGCGTCCGATGCGGGACATGGGGTTAGAGCTCCTTGATCACAGAACGGACGGCGTCCAGGAAGGCGTCGTTCTCGGCGGGCGTGCCAGCGGTGACGCGCAGCCACCCGGGGACACCGTTGTCACGGACCAGGACGCCCTGGTCGAGGATGGCCTGCCACACCGCGTGGGTGTCGGCGAAGCGGCCGAACTGGACGAAGTTGGCGTCCGAGTCGGTGACCTCCAGGCCCATCCCCCGCAGCGCGTCGACCAGCCGGTCGCGCTCCTGCTTGAGCCGCCCGACGTACCCGAGCAGGGTGTCGGTGTGCTCCAGGCAGGCCAGCGCGGTGGCCTGGGTGACGGCCGACAGGTGGTACGGCAGGCGCACCAGCTGGACGGCGTCCACCACGGCCGGGTCGGCGGCCAGGTAGCCCAGGCGCAGCCCGGCCGCGCCGAAGGCCTTGGACATGGTGCGGCTGACCACCAGGTTGGGGCGGCCCTCGATCAGCGGCAGCAGCGAGGCGCGGTGCGAGAACTCGACGTACGCCTCGTCCACCACCACCAGGCTGGGCCGGGCGGCCTGCGCGGCCTCGTACAGCCGCAGCACGGTGTCGGCGTCCACGGCGGTGCCGGTCGGGTTGTTGGGCGAGCAGATGAACACCACGTTCGGCCGGTGCTCCGCGATGGCGGTGACGGCGGCGTCCACGTCGATGGTGAAGTCGTCGTTGCGCGGGCCGGAGATCCAGGCGGTGCCGGTGCCCCGGGAGATCAGCGCGTGCATCGAGTACGAGGGCTCGAAGCCGAGCGCGCTGCGGCCGGGGCCGCCGAAGGTCTGCAGCAGCTGCTGGAGCACCTCGTTGGAGCCGTTGGCGGCCCAGACCTGCTCCCGGGCGACCGGGAAGCCGGTGGTCTTCCCGAGGTACGCGGCGAGGCCCTCGCGCAGCTCGACCGCGTCCCGGTCGGGGTAGCGGTTCAGCCCGCGGGCGGCCTCGGCGACGCGCTCGGCGATCCGGGCGACCAGCTCCTCGGGCAGCGGGTACGGGTTCTCGTTGGTGTTCAGCTGGACGGGCACGTCCAGCTGCGGCGCGCCGTACGGGGACTGGCCGCGCAGCTCGTCCCGGATCGGGAGGTCGTCGATACGAGTCATGGCGGTCACGCTCCCGGCACCGTCCAATCGCTGTGCCAGTTCTGTTCGTCTCCGACAAAACGTGCCTTGATGGCGTCCCCGTGCCCCGGCAGGTCCTCGGCGTTCGCCAGGTTGACCACGTGCGCGGCGACGTCCGCCAGCGCCTCCCGGTCGTACTCGACGACCTGGACGCCGCGCAGGAAGGTCTGCACCGACAGCCCGGAGGAGTGGCAGGCGCAGCCGCCGGTCGGCAGCACGTGGTTGGAGCCGGCCGCGTAGTCGCCCAGCGAGACCGGGGTCCAGCGGCCGATGAAGATGGCGCCGGCGTTGACCACCCGGGCGGCCACCGCGTGGGCGTCGCGGGTCTGGATCTCCAGGTGCTCGGCCGCGTACGCGTTGACCACGGCGAGGCCCTGCTCCAGGTCGTCGACCAGGATGATGCCGGACTGCCGGCCGCCGAGCGCCTCGGCCACCCGCTCGCCGTGCTTGGTCCGCGCGACCTGTACGGCCAGCTCGGCCTCGACCGCGTCGGCGAGCGCCGGGGAGTCGGTGACCAGCACCGAGCCGGAGGTCGGGCCGTGCTCGGCCTGGCTGATCAGGTCGGCGGCGACGTCGGACGGCAGCGCGCTGTCGTCGGCGAGGACGGCGATCTCGGTCGGGCCGGCCTCGGAGTCGATGCCGATCCGGCCGGCGAAGTAGCGCTTGGCGGCGGCGACGTAGATGTTGCCGGGGCCGGTGACCACGTTCACCGGCGCGCACTCCTCGGTGCCGAGGGCGAACATCGCGACCGCCTGGGCGCCGCCGACGGAGTAGACCTCGTCCACGCCGAGCAGCGCGCAGGCCGCCAGGATGGCCGGGTGGACGCTCCCCCCGAACTCCTTCTGCGGCGGCGAGGTGACGGCGATGCCCCGGACGCCCGCCTCCTGGGCCGGCACCACGTTCATCACCACGGAGGACGGGTAGACCGCCAGCCCGCCCGGCACGTACAGGCCGACCCGCTCGACCGGCACCCAGCGCTGGGTGACCGTGCCGCCCGGCACCACCTGGGTGGTGTGCCCGGTGCGGCGCTGGTCGGCGTGCACGGCGCGGGCCCGGCGGATCGACTCCTCCAGGGCGGCCCGGACCTTCGGGTCCAGCGTCTCCAGGGCCTCGGTCAGCTGCTCGGCCGGGACCCGGGTCGACTCCAGCCGGACGCCGTCGAAGCGTTCGGTGATCTCGATCAGCGCCGCGACCCCGCGATGGCGTACGTCCTCGGCGATCGGCCGCACCTTCTCCAGGGCGGCCGCGACGTCGAACTCGGCACGGGGCAGCAGGTCACGCGGGTCGTCCAGCGAGCCGCGGAGGTCGATTCGAGAGATCACGCCACCCAGTGTAAGGAGTGGCCGGAACCGCTGGTCCCGCATTTCAGTCCGTGATACGAAAGGCGAGACGACCGGGGGGGACGGGGAAAACCATGGCGGAGCGCGCTCCAGAGGGCTGGACGGACACGGAACGCGCGCTCTGGGAGGCCTACCGCCAGGGCGAGATCCTGGACCTCCGCAGTGGCGAAGCCAACACCGACGACCCCTTCGGCGACGCCCCCTGGGGCCCCGACCGCACCGTCCGCGCCGAGGTGCTCGCCCACCTGCTGCTGGTAGGACCGGAGCCCGCCCCCGGGCGGGTCGCCTCGCTGCGGTTCAGCGGCGTCCTGGTCACCGGCGCGCTCAACCTGGCCGGGGGCGCCATCGACGACTACGTCGAGCTGCACGACTGCCGCTTCGCGCACAAGATCCTCATCTCCGAGGCGGCGGCCTCCACGCTGCGCTTCGTGAACTGCCTGATCCCCCGGCTGGAGGCCTCCCGGCTCTCCACCACCGGCGACCTCCACCTCGCCCGCTGCCGCGTCCCCGACGGCATCCGGCTCACCGACGCCCGGATCGGCACCGACCTGCTGCTCAACCAGACCGTCGTCGGCGGCGACCGCCACGGCCGTGCCGTCTCCGCCGACGGGATCACCGTCAACCAGGACTTCGAGGCCGAACGCCTGGAGACCCGGGGCGAGCTGAGCGTGCGCACCGCCCGGATAGGCGGCCGGCTCTCGCTGCGCGGCGCCCAGCTGCGCGCCGACCGGCGGCACAACCCCACCTGCCTCAACGCCGTGCGGGTCACCGTCGGCCACACCCTCTACCTGACCGGCTCCGCCGACCTCGGCTGGGTCGGCTCCCGCGGCTACTACGGCTCCGGCTACGGCGAGAACCCGCCGCCCGACGGGCCCGTCACCCCGTTCCGCGCCTTCGGCCGGGTACGGCTGTCCGACAGCCGCTTCGACGGCGCCTGCCTGGTCTCCGGCGAGTTCCACCTGGAGGACGAGGACGAGCTCTCACTGCGCCGCATCCACACCCCGGAGCTGCGCTTCACCTGCAAGGTCCGCCCGACCGGCACCGTCTCGCTCTCCCGGGCCCGGGTCGGCAACCTGGTCGACACCCCGGAGGCCTGGCCGCTCGGCAAGCACCTGGGCCTCACCGGCTTCGTCTACGAGAACCTGCGCCCGGTCGGCGCCTTCCCCGTCCAGCAGCGGATCGCCTGGCTGGAGGGCTCCTCGGTGGACTTCCAGCCCGAGTCCTACGAGCAGCTCGCGGCCGCCCTGCGCCGCGACGGCGCCGACGACGACGCCCGCGAGGTGCTGTACGCCAAGCAGCGCCGGCGCCGCCGCACCCTGCCGCTGCCGGCCCGGGTCTGGGGCGCCGTCCAGGACGCGACCGTCGGCTACGGCTACCGCCCGGGCCGGGCGGGCCTGTGGCTGCTGCTCGCCTGGATCCTCGGCAGCCTCTGGTTCGCCACCCACCCGCTGGATCCGCTCAAGGCCGACGAGCGCCCGCACTGGAACCCGGTGCTGTACACCCTCAACCAGCTGCTGCCGATCGTGGACCTCAACCAGGGCGGCTGGAACCCCGGCGGCCTCACCCAGTGGATCTCCGCCGGGCTGGTCGTGGTCGGCTGGCTGCTCGCCTCCACGGTCGTGGCCGGCGCCACGCGGATGCTCCAGCGCGGTTGAGCCCTCCGGTGGACGGGCCCGGCGAGCGGCTGGGCCCGTCAACCGTGCGACAAGGCCCCCGTCCGGGGAACTACGCTGTCCGCCGTGACAGAACGGCTGCCGCTCTTCCCGCTGAACACCGTGCTCTACCCGGGCCTGGTGCTGCCCCTGAACGTCTTCGAGGAGCGCTACCGCCGTCTCGTCGCCGATCTGCTCGAACAGCCCGAGGACACCCCCCGGCGGTTCGGCGTGCTCGCGATCAGGGACGGCCGGGAGGTCGCCCGGGTCAGGCCCGAGGAGGGCCCGGCCGGTCCGCTGGACGGCCTCGGCACCGTCACCGGGGACCCGCTGGAGGCGGTCTTCCAGGTCGGCTGCGTCGCCGACATCGCCTCCGTCCAGCACCAGCCGGACGGCCGCTACGAGCTGCTGGTCACCGGCACCACCCGGTTCCGGCTGCGCTCGGTGGACGTCTCCGGCCCGTACCTGACCGGGGAGACGGAGCTGATCGAGGAGCGCCCGGGCGAGGGCTCGGGCGCGCTGGCCTCCGAGGTCGAGCGGGCGTTCCGGGTCTACCAGAAGCGCCTGGCCGGCGCCCGCGAGGCGAGCACCGTCGGCCACCAGGAGCTCCCGGACGACCCCCAGGTGCTCTCCTACCTGGTCGCCGCCGCCTCGGTGTTCGAGACCCCGGTCAAGCAGCAGCTGCTCGCCTGCCCGGACACCGCCCAACGGCTGCGCGCCGAGCTCGACCTGCTGCGCCGCGAGTCGGCCGTCCTCAGCTGGCTGCCGTCGCTGCCCGCCGTCGACCTCACCCGCCAGTCCTTCAGCCCGAACTGACCGAGGACCCCAAGGACCTCAAGGACCCCGAGGACCCCGCATGGCCAAGAAGACCAGGAAGGGCGGCCAGGGCACACCCGCCACCGTCGCCCTGGAAACCGCAGCCGTCCCGTTCACCGTGCACGCCTACGACCACGACCCGGCCGCCGCCTCCTACGGCGGCGAGGCCGCCGAGGTCCTCGGCATCGCCCCCGAGCGGGTCTTCAAGACCCTCGTCGCCGACGTGGACGGCACCCTCACCGTCGGCGTGGTCCCGGTCTCCGGCCAGCTCGACCTCAAGGCCCTGGCGGCGGCCGTCGGCGGCAAGCGCGCCGCCATGGCCGACCCGGCCGCCGCCGAGCGCAGCAGCGGCTACGTCCTCGGCGGCATCTCCCCGCTGGGCCAGCGCCGGCCGCTGCGCACCGTCGTCGACGTCAGCGCGCTCGGCCACCCCACCGTCTACGTCTCGGCGGGCCGCCGCGGCCTCGAAGTCGAACTGGCCCCCACCGACCTCGTCGCCCTCACGAGGGCCGACACCGCCCCCATCGCCCGCTGAAGCACCGTCCCTGGGGGAAAGCCCGGGGGAAAAGCGAGGGCGCGGGGCCGGCGCGGGACGACCCGCACCACCCCGCGCCCGACCACGCTCAGCGCTCCGTACCGCTCCCCGGACCGTTTCCGGCGCCGCTCCCCGCACCCGGCCCGGCCCACGGCCCGGCCGGCGCCTCCGCGGAGGGCCCCACCGGAGGCACCACCGGGGGCCCCGCCAGCGGAGCCTGCGCCACCGGCGCCCAGTACGGCGGCGGGTCCTCCTCCCGCTTCCCGAACGCGGCCGAGAGCAGGAGCAGCACCACCATCGCCGTCATCGGCCAGACCAACAGCGCCCCCAGCGCCCCCAGATCGATGCCCGCGTCGAAGTGCCCGCCGTTGCCGACCCGCCGGGCCTCGCCGATCAGGTCGCCGCTCGGCCCGAGCCACCGCCCGATCCGCCAGGCCCCGATCGATCCGAGCAGCCCGCCGACGGCCAGTCCCAGCGCGACCGCGATGCCGCCGCCGCGCCGCCGGGTCACCAGGAAGGCGCCGAGCGCGGTCAGGATCCCGGCCCCCAGGCCGATCAGCACGAACACCGCGTCGGCCCCGGCCCGCTGCTCGCCCTCGGGGTCGGCGTAGAGGATGCGGTCGCCGTCCACCAGCAGCGGCACCTTCGGCGCCAGCCAGGCCCACAGCCCGGCCATCACCAGACCGGCCACCAGGCAGGCGACCACGACGCCCGCCCCGACCCGGACCTCCGGCAGCAGCCGCCGCCCCAGCGGAATCGTCCCCTGCCCGAGGGCGGTGGCCCCGTACGGCGGCGCGAACGGGTCGGGCGCTGCGTCCGGCACCGCCTGCACATCGGCGGGCGCGGGATCCGGAGGTGTGTTCGGTACGGTCACGCGCCCCATCGTTTCACGACGGCCACCCGGACGACCCACCCGTACCCGCCACCGTGCCCACCGGTCGTGGGCCCGCTACGCGACGCCCGGCCGCGGGACGCCCTACCGCGAGACCGCCCGCCGGTACGCCCAGGTGGCGACGGCCAGCGACACCACGCCCACCCCCGCGCAGACCGCCAGGTCCACGAGCACCAGCGCCCAGTCCGGGTCCGGCGCGAAGGTCCGCGCGAAGGCGTCCACCCCGTACGTGGACGGCAGCAGGTCCCGCAGCCACTGCACCGGCTGCGGCAGGTGGTCCACCGGCAGCACGCCCAGCAGCAGGGCGGCCGACATCCCGAGCTGCCCGAGCATCGTCGCGATCTCCTGCCGCGGCGCCAGCAGCCCGCAGGCCGCCCCCAGCCCCGACAGCGCGGCCCCGGCCAGCGGCACGACCGCCAGCAGCACCCACAGCTGCCCGAGCGGCAGCCCGAACATCACCGCCCCGAACGCCGCCGTGGCGAGCGTCCCGGGCAGCGTGAAGGAGGCGTACGCGGCGGCCGTCCCCAGCACCACCGAGGCGGCCGGCACCGGCAGCGTCGCGTAGTGGTCGAGCCCGCCGGTGGCCCGCAGCTTCCCGAAGTACTGGGCGAGCAGGTTCAGCGCGACGAACGCCACCACCAGCACGCTGGACCCGGCGACCACCGACCGCGCCGCCGAGGACTGCCCGGCGTCCACCACACCCCGCATCATCACCAGGATGCCGACGGACTGGAAGGTGGCCACGAACAGCAGCGGGATGCGCGCCACCCGCGCCCGGGCGAGCTGCGCCCGGTACACGGCCGCGAGCGCCGGCAGCAGCCTGGCCGCGGGGGCGAGCGGGGCGGGGGCGGCCGTGGACCGGTCGGTCCGCGGCGGCACCGAGAGCAGCGTCACTTGGCCAGTCCTCCGTGGCGGCCGCCCAGCTTGAGGTAGGCGTCCTCAAGGCTCGGGGTGGCGAGGGTGAAGTCGTCGAGCGCGGCGAAGGCCGGGCCGGTGGTGACGGCGGCGACCAGTTCGCGGGCCTGCTCGGGGGTGGTGCGGACGGTCCAGCGGCGCCCGGTGCACTCGGCCCGTTCGCGCAGCGCGGCGACGGCGGGCACGCCGAGCGGCGCCTCGTCCCGCCAGACCAGGTCGAGCCGGACGTCGCCGTCCACCAGCGCCTTGAGCCCGCCGGGCGTGTCGCAGGCGATCACCCGGCCGTCGTCGACCACGGCGACCCGGTCGAGCACCGTCTCGGCCTCGATCACGTTGTGGGTGACCAGCAGCACCGTCGTCCCGTGCTCGGCGCGCCGCCGGTCCACGGCGCTCCACACGGCCCGCCGGGCGACGGGGTCCATGCCGGTGGTGGGCTCGTCCAGGACGAGCAGCGGGCGCTCCCCCACCAGGGTGGCCGCGAAGCAGGCGAGCCGCCGCTGTCCGCCGGACAGCTTGGCGAGCGGCCGGGTGGCGATCGGCTCCAGCCCGAGTTCGGTCAGCACGTCGGCGGCAGCGCCGCGGGCCTGCGCCCTGGTGAGTCCGCGCAGCCGTCCGGTGGTCTCGGCGGCGAGCGCGACCGTCAGCTCGTCCAGCGCGGTGGATTCCTGCCCGAGGTAGCCGAGCAGCCGGGCGGCCCGCTCGGGGTGCCGCACGATGTCGTGGCCGAGGAGTTCGACGGAGCCCGAGTCGGGGCGCAGCAGTCCGGTGAGCTGGCGCACCAGCGTCGACTTGCCGGCTCCGTTCGGCCCGAGCAGCCCGAAGACCTCGCCCTGGCGGACGGTGAGGCTGATCCCGTCGTTGGCCCGGATCTCGGTGGCGGCCGCGCCGCGTCCGCTGCGGTAGGTCCTGACCAGGTCGCGCACGGCCACGCACGGCAGGGGTTCCTCGGGTGCTCGCCCCGCCGTCTCGCTCACGACCGAAGACTCTACGCGCTCATACGGGCGAACCGGACAACGGGGCCCCGCCCGCGCCCGGGCCGCCGACCTGGCGGGTCGTCCGCCGGGCCGCCGCGGCCCTCGGACCCCCTCGGTCGTCGCGCCGCCCCGGCCGTCGGGCCCGCTCGGTCCGCCGCCCGGCTCAGTCGTCGACGACCATCGACCCGCCCGGCACCCGCGCCGCCAGTTCCTTCCAGAACCCGGCCCGGATGGCGTAGCGGTCGTGCTCGTCGATCTGGTCGTCCTTGTGCGCCAGCAGCCCGAAGCGGGCGGCGTAGCGCAGCAGCTCGCCATCCACCCGGTGCGGGATGCGCGGGTAGTCGGGCCAGAGCATGGTCAGTCTTTCCGCGTCGCCGACGCGTTCGCTCCAGCGGCGGGCGAAGACCTGCCCGACCTCGTGGGCGTCGCCGCCGATGGAGGTGATGTCCTCCTCGCGGTCGGCCCAGCGCTGCTCGGCGGTGGTGAGCTGGGCGAGGGTGGGCAGGCTGTCGCCGGCGGTGACGGCGGGCTCCGGGACGGGCCGGTCCACCCAGCCGCGGTCGGAGGACCAGCGCAGCACCGGCCCGGTCTGCGCGACGGCCCCGTTCCCGTTCACGCCGTGGCCGTTGCTGCCGTTCGCCACCGGGGTGAGCGCCGTGACCGGGGTGACGGAGGAGGCCCGCCCGGCCAGGTCCTTCGGTGTCGGTACGACCTTGAGCGCGGCCGCGGCCGGCTGCGGCTGTCCGTCGGTGGCGGGGGCGTCCGCCGGGGCCGCGGCCGTGGCCGCCGGGCGGACCACCGGCGGCACCACGGTGGGCAGCGGGGCGGCCGGCGGGGCGGCGAGGATCTTGGCGATCTCCTGCCGGGCCCCCGGGGCCGGGAACATGCTGGAGTGCTCCCGCAGGGAGAAGGACCCCTCGATCCACTCCCGGTCGAGCACCCGCCGCTCGTCCGCCTCGCCGACCAGGTCCTCGGACTGGTTGAAGTCGCCGTCGGCGGCCTGGAGGGCCCACAGGTGGACGGCCACCCCGTGCTCCTTGGCGGTCATCATGCCGGGCAGCAGGTCCCCGTCGCCGGTGATCAGCACGACGTCGGCGCAGGCCCGGTTGCGGGCGAGCTCGGAGAGTTCGGCGTGCATCGCGGCGTCCACGCCCTTCTGCACCCAGCGCCCCTCGGCCCGGGTGAGGGCGCCGAGCCGTACGGTGACCCGGGGCAGTACCCGCAGCCGCCGGTGCTCGGGCATCGGGCGCCGGTCGGGCGCGGCGTCGAACCAGTAGATCCGCAGCAGCGGCAGGCCTGTCTCGGCCTCGGCGCGTTCGCGCAGTGCGGCGATCAGGGCCGTGTGGTTCACGGTGACCTTGGAGCGGGACGGATCCCCCGCGAGCAGGCTGGCGGCGGCGCCCAGCAGATATCCGGCGTCCACCAGGACGACACAGCGGTCCATCGCGCACCTCTTTTCGCTCGCCCTCGGAATCAGTCGGGTGGGTCGATTCGGGAATGGGCGGTCCGCCCGCCGTCCGGGCGTGCCGAGGTGAGGGGCCCCCGTCGTCGCCCGATCGTTGGGTCACCTTTTACCCGCGGTTCGCCTGCCGAACCTCGCCGGTTGTCCCGGTAGCGCAACGGCCGTCCCAACGAGGAGCAAACAAAAGCGAAGGCGGGCCCCGTACAACGACGGGGCCCGCCCGAGGTCACGCGGCGGTGGTCCGGCCAATGTCCCGGCCGGTGGTTCACCCCGGTGGCGCTCAGCCGATGGGGTTCACCCGGAGGTGCTCAGCCCTTGAGCTCAGGGGCGCTCAGCCCTTGAGCTCGGCGGCGACCAGCTCGGCCAGCTGGACGGCGTTCAGCGCGGCGCCCTTGCGCAGGTTGTCGTTCGAGACGAACAGCGACAGGCCGTTGTCCACCGTCTCGTCCACCCGGATGCGGCCGACGTAGCTCGGGTCCTGGCCGGCGGCCTGGAGCGGGGTGGGGATGTCGGACAGCTCGACGCCGGGGGCGGCGGCGAGCAGCTCGACGGCCCGCTCGGGGCTGATCGGGCGCTCGAAGCGGGCGTTGATCTGCAGCGAGTGGCCGGAGAAGACCGGGACGCGCACGCAGGTGCCGGAGACCTTCAGCTCCGGGATGCCGAGGATCTTGCGGCTCTCGTGGCGGAGCTTCTGCTCCTCGTCGGTCTCGTTGGAGCCGTCGTCCACGAGGGAGCCGGCCAGCGGCACCACGTTGAAGGCGATCGGCCGCTGGTAGACCTTGGGCTCCGGGAACTCGACGGCGGCGCCGTCGTGGGCGAGCGCGGCGGCGCCGAGCTCCACGACCTTGGCGGCCTGGTCCTGGAGCTCCGCGACGCCGGCCACACCGCTGCCGGAGACGGCCTGGTAGGTGGAGACGACGAGCGCGGCCAGGCCGGCCTCCTCGTGCAGCGGGCGCAGCACGGGCATGGCGGCCATGGTGGTGCAGTTCGGGTTGGCGATGATGCCCTTGGGGCGGTCCGCGATGGCCTCCGGGTTGACCTCGGAGACGACCAGCGGGACCTCGGGGTCGCGGCGCCAGGCGGAGGAGTTGTCGATCACGACGGCACCGGCCGCGGCGACCTTGGGGGCCAGGGCCTTGGAGGTCGAGCCGCCCGCCGAGAAGATCACGATGTCCAGGCCGGTGTAGTCGGCCGTGGCCGCGTCCTCGACGGTGACCTCGGTGCCCTGCCAGGGCAGCGTGCGCCCGGCCGAGCGGGCCGAGGCGAACAGCCGCAGCTGCTCCACCGGAACGTTGCGCTCCGCCAGGATCTCGCGGACCACGCCGCCGACCTGGCCGGTGGCACCGACAATGCCGATCTTCATCTCCGACTACTCCTCTGAAAGGTGCTGTTCACAGCCGCACTCCGCCCATCATGCCTTGTCACGGGCGTCGTACGACCTGGCGTTCCACGACGTGAGAGTGCGCTAGTGGTCCAGACCACTGGCGAGGGCCAGTGCCGCCTCCACCTCGGCCCGCCCGGCCGGCAGCAGCGGCAGCCGCACGTCCGGGGTCGGGATCCGGCCCTGGGCGTGCAGCACGCCCTTGGTCACCGTCGGGTTCGGCGCCGTGAAGGCGGACAGCGCCAGCCCGGTCAGCCGGTGCCCGAGCGCCCGGGCCCGCGCCACGTCCCCGGCCTGCCAGGCCTCCGTCAGCTCGACGAACCGGGCGGTCGCCAGGTGCGCGGAGGCGAGGATGCCGCCGGCCGCGCCGAGCGCCAGCATCGGCGAGAGGAAGGCGTCCTCGCCGGTGAGGAAGGCGAACCCCTCGGGGGCGTCGGCGAGCAGCTCGGCGGCCGTCTGGTCCAGCCCGCCGGTCGCGTACTTGACGCCCACCACGCCCTCGATCGCGGCGAGTTCGCGCAGCGCGGCGGTGGAGAGCTGCTGCCCGGTGCGGTACGGGATGTGGTAGACGACCAGCGGCAGCGGGCTGCTCGCGGCCAGTGCCCGGAAGTGCGCGACCGTCCCGGCCTCGCCGGCCCGGACGAAGGACGGCGTGGTGACCAGCGCCGCCGCCCCCGGCACCCGCGCGCCGAGCGCGGCCAGCGCCTCGCCGACGGTCCGGGTGTCGCCGCCGGAGGCGCCGACGGTCAGCTGCGCCCCCCGCGCGGCGCAGGCGGCCGCGGCGACGTCGACCACCGCGTCCCGCTCCCCCGCGGTCAGCGCGGCCGGCTCGCCGGTGGTGCCGAGGGCGACCAGCCCGGCCGCACCGGCGTCCAGGACCTCGTGCGCGAGCTTCTCCAGCGCGTCGAGGGCGACGGAGCCGTCGGCGGCGAACGGGGTGATCAGGGGGACGTGGATGCCCTTGAGTTCCATGCCCACGATCCTGCGGCCCCCTGATCGCCCAGGTCCAGTTCACATTTCCGACGCTTCTCGTAAGCTCAGCCGATGCTCGGCTAGCCTGGACGGATGCTGGACGTCCGACGCCTGCGCCTGCTGCGCGAACTCGCCCACCTCGGCACCATCGCGGCCGTCGCCGAGGCGCTCTCCTTCAGCCCCTCGGCGGTGTCCCAGCAGCTGTCCGTCCTGGAGAAGGAGGCGGGCGTCCCGCTGCTGGAGCGCACCGGGCGGCGGGTCACCCTCACCCCGGCGGGGCGCAACCTCGTCCGGCACGCCGAGGCGGTGCTCGCCCTGCTGGAGCAGGCCGGTGCCGAACTCGCCCACGCCAAGCGGGGGTTGGCCGGTCCGCTGCGGATCGGCACCTACCCCTCGGCGGCCCGGGCGATCATCCCGGCGGTGCTCGCGGAGCTGGCCGGCTGGCACCCGGGGCTGGAGCCGATGGTCACCGAGGTGGACCCGGCGGCCGTCGGCGCGGCGCTGCGGGCGGGCGAGCTGGACGTGGCGCTGGTGCACGAGTACGACCTCGTCCCGACCGACCCGGAGCCGGGCCTCGCGGTGACCCGCCCGGTCTTCACCGAGCCCATGTACCTGGCCGCCCGCGTCCCCGGCACCGTCGCCGAGCAGCGCGGCGCGCCGTGGATCATGTCCTCGCCCGGCACGCTCTGCCACACCATGGCCGTCCGCGCCTGCGAGGCGGCGGGCTTCGCACCCCGCATCCGGCACCAGATCGACGACTTCACCACCGTGCTGGCCCTGGTGGCGGCCGGCCAGGGCGTCGCCCTGGTCCCCCAGCTGGGCACGGCCGGCCTCCCGCCCGGCGTCGTCCTCACCCGCCTGCCGATGTACCGCCGCACCCGCGCCGCGTTCCGCGCCGGCGCCGGCTCCCACCCGGCCATCTCCGCCTTCGTCTCGGCGCTGCACACGGCGGTCCCCCCGGGCCTCGGCGGCGGCACCTGACGGGCCCTCCCCCCGGTACGCGAAAGGCCCGGGTGTCCTCCCGGGCCTTCCGTCTCCGTCCTAGCCCGCCAGGCAGCTCGGCCCGAGCAGCTGCTTCAGGTCCCCGAACAGCGCCGGGTCGGACTTCACCCGGTGCCGGTCGAGCCGCAGCACCGTGGTCTTGTCGCGGCCCTCCAGCCGTACCCGCACCTCGGTGGTGCCCCGGTGGCTCCCGAGCACCTCGCCGAGCCGGGCCACCAGCGGCGGGGTGACCTTGGCGCTCGGGATGAGGATGGTGATCGGCGCCTCGGCGTGCGCGTTCGACAGGTCGGGGACGGACAGCTCCATCCCCATCAGCCGCGGCACGTCCTCCCGCTTGTCCAGCTTGCCGCGCACGAAGACGACGGCGTCCTCGGCCAGCTGCGAGGAGACCAGCTGGTAGCTGGCCGGGAAGAACATGCAGTCGATGGAGCCGGCCAGGTCCTCGACGGTCGCGATCGCCCAGGCGTTGCCCTGCTTGGTCATCTTCCGCTGGAGGCCCGAGATGATGCCGCCGATGGTGACGATCGTCCCGTCCGGCCGCTCCGCGAGGTCGGCCACCGCGCAGTCCGCCTTGTCGGCGAGCACGTGCTCGATGCCGTGCAGCGGGTGCGAGGAGACGTACAGGCCGAGCATCTCCCGCTCCTGGGTGAGCAGGAAGGACTTCTCCCACTCCTCCTCGGAGAAGACGACGTCCAGTCCGAAGCTCGGCTCCTCGGAGGCGGTGTCGCCGCCGAAGAGGTCGTACTGTCCGACCGCCTGCTTGCGCTTCACGTCGACGACGTTGTCGATCATCGGCTCGAACTGGGCGCTCAGGCCCTTGCGGGTGTGGCCGAGCGAGTCGAAGGCGCCGGCCTTGATCAGCGATTCGACGGTCCGCTTGTTGCAGACCACCGACTCCACCTTGTCCAGGAAGTCGGGGAAGGACGCGAACTTCCCCTTCGCCTTCCGGGTCCGGATCATCGAGTCGACGACCGGCCCGCCGACGTTGCGGATGGCGGTCAGGCCGAACCGGACCAGGGTGTCACCGTGCGGGGTGAAGTCCGAGTCCGACTCGTTGACGTCCGGCGGCAGCACCTGGATGCCCATCTTGCGGCACTCGTTGAGGTAGACCGCGGACTTGTCCTTGTCGTCCTTGACGGAGGTGAGCAGCCCGGACATGTACTCGGCCGGGTAGTTGGCCTTGAGGTAGGCGGTCCAGTACGAGACCAGCCCGTAGCCGGCGGTGTGCGCTTTGTTGAACGCGTAGCCGGAGAAGGGGACGAGGACGTCCCACACGGCCTGGATGGCCGCGTCGGAGTAGCCGCGCTCGCGGCAGCCCTTCTGGAAGGGGACGAACTCCGCCTCCAGGATCTCCTTCTTCTTCTTGCCCATGGCGCGGCGCAGCAGGTCGGCCTGGCCGAGCGAGTAGCCGGCCAGGATCTGCGCGGCCTTCTGCACCTGCTCCTGGTAGACGATCAGGCCGTACGTCGGCCGGAGCACCTCCTCCAGGGGCTTCTCCAGCTCCGGGTGGATCGGGGTGATCTCCTGCTGGCCGTTCTTGCGCAGCGCGTAGTTGGTGTGGGAGTTGACGCCCATCGGGCCGGGCCGGTACAGCGCCAGGACGGCGGAGATGTCCTCGAAGTTGTCGGGCTTCATCAGGCGCAGCAGCGAGCGCATGGGGCCGCCGTCGAGCTGGAAGACGCCGAGCGTGTCGCCGCGGGCGAGGAGTTCGTAGGTCGGCTTGTCGTCCAGGGGCAGATCAAGCAGGTTGATCTTGACGCCCTTGTTCTTCTCGATCGCCTTGACGGCGTCGTCCATGATCGTCAGGTTGCGCAGGCCGAGGAAGTCCATCTTGAGGAGGCCGAGGCCCTCACAAGTCGGATAGTCGAACTGCGTGATGGTGACGCCGTCGGTGTGCCGGGTCCAGACCGGGATGTGGTCGGTCAGCGGCTCGGCGGACATGATGACGCCGGCGGCGTGCACGCCGGGCTGACGGATCAGGCCCTCGATGCCACGCGCGGTGTCGATGACCTTCCGGACGTCCGGGTCGTTCTCGTACAGCCCGCGGATCTCGCCGGCCTCGCTGTAGCGGGGGTGCGAGGAGTCGGTGATGCCGGAGAGCGGGATGCCCTTGCCCATCACGTCCGGCGGCATCGCCTTGGTGATCCGGTCGCCCATCGCGTACGGGTAGCCGAGGACCCGCGAGGAGTCCTTGATGGCGGCCTTCGCCTTGATGGTGCCGTACGTGACGATCATGGCGACCTTGTCGGATCCCCACTTCTCGGTCACGTAGCGGATCACGTCACCGCGCCGGCGCTCGTCGAAGTCGATGTCGACATCGGGCATCGAGATGCGCTCGGGGTTGAGGAAGCGCTCGAAGATCAGGCCGTGCGGGATCGGGTCGAGGTCGGTGATGCCCATCGCGTACGCGACCAGCGAACCGGCCGCCGAACCACGGCCCGGGCCGACCGCGATGCCCTGGCTCTTGGCCCACATGATGAAGTCGGCGACCACGAGGAAGTACGCCGGGAACCCCATCTGGATGATGGTGTCCATCTCGTACTCGGCGAGCTTCTTGTGCTCCTCGTCGTACCCGTTCGGGAAGCGCCAGTCCATGCCCTTCCACACCTGGGACTTGAAGAAGTCCGCCTCGGACTCGAAGCCCTCCGGGATCGGGAAGCGCGGCATGAGGTTCTTGAACTTGAACATGCCCTCGGTGTCGACCCGGGAGGCGACGAGGAGTTGGCTGTTGCGGCAGCCCTCCTGCCAGGCGTCCGAGGAGTCGAGGGCGTACATCTCGGCGGCCGACTTGATGTAGTAGCCGGTGCCGTCGAAGCGGAAGCGGTCCGGGTCCGAGAGGTTCTTGCCGGTCTGGACGCAGAGCAGCAGGTCGTGCGCCCCGGCGTCGGCCTCGGTGGTGTAGTGCGAGTCGTTGGTGACGACCGGCGGGATGCCCAGCTTCCTGCTGATCTCCAGCAGCCCGTCGCGGACCCGCTTCTCGATGTCGAGGCCGTGGTCCATCAGCTCCAGGAAGTAGTTCTCCTTGCCGAAGATGTCCTGGTAGTCGGCGGCGGACTTCAGCGCCTCGTCGAACTGGCCCAGGCGCAGCCGGGTCTGCACCTCGCCGGAGGGGCAGCCGGTGGTGGCCATCAGGCCGCCGGACAGCTCGGCGATCAGCTCCTTGTCCATCCGGGGCCACTTCACCAGCCAGCCCTCGGAGTACGAGCGCGAGGTCAGCTTGAAGAGGTTGTGCAGGCCCTCCTTGTTCCGGGCCCAGATGGTCTTGTGGGTGTACGCGCCGGACGCGGAGACGTCGTCCCGCTTCTGGTGCGGCTGGCCCCACAGGATGCGCTTGGTGTTCGAGCGGGACTCCGGGGCGACGTACGCCTCGATGCCGATGACGGGGGTGATGCCCGCGTCGGTCGCCTGCCGGTGGAACTCGGCGGCGCCGTACATGTTGCCGTGGTCGGTCATGGCCACATGGGTCTGACCGAGGCGCTCGACCTCCTTGAACATCTGCTTCAGCCGGGCGGCACCGTCCAGCATCGAGTACTCGGTGTGGACGTGCAGATGCGCGAACGGCTGGTCGCTCAAGGCGGGGCCTCCGGAGGCTCTGGTGCTGATCTGGCTGGCCGGTGAACGCGCAGGTCACAGGGGGTTCCCCTGGAAATGGATGTGGCCCGGAGCGCCTCGCGGGGCCCGGGCCATCACTCACACGTTCACGCGTCCACTCTAGCCCTCTTCGAACGGCTTCCCGGTCTCTGGCGAAGGTGCCTAGGCCGGCCCGGCGAGTCGCGCCCCGGCGGCCTCGCGGACCTCCGGCTCCTCCATCGGATCGTCCCGCAGACGGGCGAGACGGTCGCGCACCTCGGGCCGGTCGGGGGCGTACTCGACGGCGAGGAGCCGGGCTCGCGCCTCGCAGTCCCACAGCGACTCGGTGTACGCCTCGGCCATGCCGGCGGCCCCCATCGCCGCCAGCGCCTCCAGGTAGTCGGCACGCTCGTACGAGTGCGGGGTCCAGAGCCAGAAACGGCGCAGCAGCGAGACCGCGTCGGCAGCCTCCGGCCCGAAGCGGGCGAGACCGCGCGCGAGATCGTCCGGGCCGCACCAGGACCGGTCCACCCACCGCCGCTCCAGTTCGGCGATCAAGCTCGGCACGTCATTCTCGTCACCGTGGGCGGCCAGCACGCCGAAGCCGATCTCGGCGAGCCACGCCCGCTCCGAAGCCGCCCACTCCCGGGCCGCCGGCACGGCCTGCCCGGCCAGCCGGTCGACGGCCTTACCCAGCAGCGGCAGCGGTCGGATGCCGTCGGCGGCAGCGAGGGCGGGGACCAGCGGGATCAGCTCGGGCTCTGGCGGCCGGAGCGACAGCGCGAGGAGAGCGGTCGTCTTGGCACCGTCGGCGACTCCCGGGTCGCGCAGCAGGGCGAGTAGAGCCGCGTTGTCCCGGTCCGGGTACGGGTCCACGCGTTTCGCGGGGTGGCGCGGGGCCGGACCGTCCCCCTCGGAGATACGGTCCGGCAGCGCCCGCCGGGCTTCCTCCGAACCGCCGAGTGCCAGCAGCTCCAGCACGCCGGTGGCCCGGTCCCGGGTGTCCTCGTCACCGGACAGGAAGTCCACCACCGGGGCGACCGGGAGCTCCAGGTCCAGGATCAGCCGGGCCAAGTAGAGGTGTCGGTCGTCCACCTGCCGGTCCCAGCGCCAGTCCCAGCGGATGCAGCCGTGGACCAGGTCGGCGACCGCCGCCGGATCCTCGGCGGCTATCCGCGCGCCTTGGCCCCGGCCGCGCTGGAGGAGGCCGAGGAGGGTGGTCGGCGGCGCGTAGTGGTCGCTGTGCATGGGGTCCATCGTGCCGCAGCCCCCGGCGCGTGGGCGGCGGGGGCTGGCGGGGTCAGGCGTCCTGGTCGGGCGGCGGGGCCGCGCGGAGGGTGGTGACGATGCCCAGGGCGACGATGGCGGTCGCGAGGGCGAGGAGGACGGCGAAGGCCGTCCCGATCAGGTATCGCACGCGGTCCTGCGCTCGGCGTCGAGGAGCAGGGTGAGGAGGTTCAGGAGAGTTGACGCCGGCGCCGTGTTGAAGCGGACGAGGACGCGGCCGTCCATGGTCCGGTCGGTGCCGATCGAGGGGAAGATCAGGCCGAACTCGCGCCCCCGCTCCACGACTTCGTCCAGGAGGGCGCTGATGTGGTCCTCGGTGTAGTAGCGGATCCGGGGGTCGGTCGGCAGCATCGGGTGACGGCCGGGGCGGTAGATCATCAGACGGCGCCCTTCCGCAGCTCGAACCAGACGGATTTGGCACGCTCGTGGGGGTCGACGCCCCAGCCGTGGGTGAGGGCGGCGACGAGCTGGAGGCCCCGGCCGGACTCGGCGAGCAGGGACAGCGGCGGGCTGGAGGGCAGCACCGGGCTCTCGTCCGTGACGGAGACCCGGAGGACGTCCCCCTCGGAGATGATCTCGACCAGCGGCGCGGGGGTTTCGGTGTGCCGCCACGCGTTGACGAGGAGCTCGCAGAGCGCGAGCTGCGCGTCGAAGATCGGCGAGGCGGGCCAGCCGACGCGGGTCATGGTGTTGCGGAGGGTCTGTCGCGCGACGGCGATGGTGGGGGTGTTGATGTGACGCATGGGAGTTCTCCCGAGGCGTGAGTGAGGGGGAACCGGCGGAACATGTGTCGCCGTGAGCCAGGCCGTGGAGAAGGACATGGCTGCTCTGCGGTGCTTGCTAGCAGGCGTTACTGACGATCCGTCGGATCGATGTGAGACCGACCATAACGCAGGAACTACTTAATTTTAGGTTGTTCTGCCGAAGTTCCCTCTCCCGAGGGACAGATGGCCCCACCACGTGCTGGCGAGGCAGACTGTCACCATGCCTGGTCGCCAGAACCCAACCCTTCGTCAGCGCCGTCTGGGCGCCGAGCTACGGAAGATGCGCGAGCAATCCGGCCTCGGTGGCAGCCAGCTCGCTCGTGCACTTGGCGTGAGCGCTGCCCAAGTGACACAGATGGAGAACGGAAAGACCAGCGTAAACGTGGACCGACTCCGGTCCTTCGCGGCAGCCTGCAAGTGCATAAACCCGCCCTTGATCGAGGCTCTGGAAGCCATGGTTCGGGACCGCTCCAAGGGCTGGTGGGAGAAGCATCGAGGCGCTGTCCCGGACGGCGTCCTTGAGAACGCAGAGTTTGAGAAGACCTCCCGTGAACTCATGCTGTGGCTTCTCACCCACATGCCCGGCCCTTGCCAGACCTTCAACTACGCCTCAGCTGTCTTTGGACGCGTCTTTCCTCCGCTGCCTCAGCACGAGCTGGAGGCCCGCACCGCGTTCAGGATGCAGCGCAAGGCCGAACTGCGTCGCAGTCCGAAGCCCCTGACCTTCTTCATCTACGAATCAGTACTGTGGACGCGGTTCGGCGGCACGGCGGTCCTCAAGGAACAGCTTTCCTCCTTGCTCGAAGACTCCGAGTTGCCTTGGATGACCATTCGCGTGGTGCCGTTCGACATCGAGACCTTTCCCGGGCCCGCCGAGAACCTCACGTACTCGTTCGGTGCGGTCCCTGAGCTCGACACCGTTGAACGGGAGTCCTCCCACGGTCCCGAATACCTCGATGCCGTCAGCGAGCTGGCCAGCTACCGGGCCATCTTCGAACGCACCGAAGCATCGGCACTGAGCGAGGATGACTCCCGCGACTTGATTCGCAAGATCGCGCGAAACCTGTGAAAGGGCCCAACATGACCGACACCGAGTGGCAGAAGTCCTCCTTCAGCGGCAACGTCGAGAACTGCGTGGAGGTCCGTACGGTGGGTTGGGCAGTCGAACTCCGCGAATCCGACGAAGGCCACCTCACCATCCGCAGCACCCCCACTGCCCTCGCCGCCCTCCTCCTCGGCGTCAAGGCCGGCGAATTCGACCACCACGCCTGACACTCCACACCATCCACGCCCCCTCGCCTGCCCCGGCGAGGGGGCGTAGCTCGTTCAGGTGACGGCACGCCGAGGCCCCTCCCTCGTCTTCCTCCGAGCACGTACAACTGTCCTGCACCTCGCCCGTATCGCGAAGGAATGACAGCCATGGCCCAGTTGGAGTCCGGCCTCTACACCATCCAGAGCGGCGACGCCCGGATCGGCCGAGCCCGTCACGAAGCCCTGGACCTCTCCCCCAAAGCCGTCTTCGCCAACACCGACGACCAGGACGCCGTCTGGCTCGTCGAGGCCTATCCCAACAACCACTACCGGCTCTACGCCAAAGGCGCCCCGACCGCCGTGGAGGACCTCCAGCCCGCTGGCCCGCTGGTCTCCCTCCTCCTCGACCAGGGCGACGCCCCGGAGTGGGAGCTGATCCCCGTCGACGGCGTCCCGGACACGTACCGGATCAAGTCCCCCCAGGGCTCCTCGTGGACCGTCCTCGAACCCGGCCGGCAGAGCCGGATCGAGGTCATCCCCGTCCTCGAAGGCTCCACCGCCTTCACCTTCGCCCGCATCGGCCGCTGACTCCTAAGCGACGTGACGCCCCCTCGCTCTCCCCAGGCGCGGGGCGTACCATCAGCAGCCCAACCCAGGAGGCCGACATGCCCAACTGCGACTGGCAGAAGTCCTCTTTCAGCGGCAATGCCGAGTACTGCGTCGAGGTCCGCACGACCAACGGCTCGGTCGAACTCCGCGAGTCCGACGAGGGCCACCTCACCCTCCACACCACCCCCACCACCTTCGCCGCCTTCCTCCGAGCCGCCCAGGCCGGCGAGTTCGACCACCACGCCTGACCCCCTCCAGCACAGGAAGTCGGCCCGCCCGACTTCCTGTGCACCGGCCCCAACACCCCCACCACGCCCGGTACATGCCCGGCGTCTCGCGTACGATCCCTGGTGATCGTCAACGGGGGCACGAAAGGTGGCGCACAGGTGCGCAAGTGGGGGATTCCGGCAGCGGCCCTGGTTCTGGGCGTGCTGGTCGCAGGGTGTGGGTCGAACGAGGGGAACGGCGGCAAGCCGGCCTCGGCGCCGAAGGCGGAGCAGCTCGGGCCCGACACCGGGACGCGGTACTCGCGGGTCGTCGTCCCCCAACTGGACGGACTGACCTGCTCCGAGGGCAAGGGCGGCTTCAAGTTCGGCAGCGACCTGGACATGCTCGTCGCCGGGGTAGACGACCTCCCCGCCCTCAAGGATGGCGGGGACGAGGTCAAAGGCACGGCGTCGTGCTTCGGGAACCCCCGGATCACGCTGAGCAAGGGGGCGCACAGCGCGACGGCGCCTCACTTCACGGCGAGGACCAGCCTCTTCACCACGGTCGACGACCCCCAGGGCGCGCTCGACAAGTCCTTCGAGCACACCATGAAGCTGATTCAGGACTACGGCCGCTCGCCCGTCGGCGAGCCGAAGGCGTACTCCTCGAAGACCATGGTGATGAAGTGCCGGCAGAACGTCGCGGACGGCTTCCCGATGACGACCTGCTTCTGGGCGAACTACAGCGCGGTCGGCGAGGTCGACTTCTACCCGCCGAACAACCAGCACGTCCCCCTGGACCAGGCCGCGGAACGAACCCGCTCCTTCGCTACCGCCACCCTCTCCACCCAGTCCGCCACCGGCTCCCCGTAACGCCTGCGCCCGATCGCTCACCGCCCAGGTGTCGACAAGCACCACAAGCACGTTGACCGTCGACGCACGAGAAGTCGGCCCGCCCGACTTCCTGCGCTCCGCGCCCCTCGCCGCCAGTCCCGGGCGCGGGGCGGGCGCAGGGGCGTCACATCGCCCCGGGCCGGCTGCGCGCCCGGGTGAGCCAGCGGTACGCGAGGTGGACCGCGAGGCCCACCAGGATCATGACCACCGACGCGACCAGCGCGACCACGTCGAGCGCGTTCCGGACCAGCGAGTCCCAGAAGCCGATGCTCGAAGCGAGGGCGGCGACGTCGGTGTGCCGGGGGTCGTACACCACCGTCACGGTGTCACGGGCCTTGACGGTGCCGGTGACGTAGGCGAGTCGGGTCTCGACGGCCGCCCCCTCGGCCGTCGTGAACCGCACCCGGCACTCGGAGTTGCCCGCCGGGTTGTCCTGCGGCCCGCTCACCTCCACGCACTCGGTGACGACCGCCGGGACGTGGACGCCGCGGCTGCGCAGCTCCGACGTCACCCCCATGTCGTGCGGTATCAGGTAGACCAGGCTGAGGACGAACAGCAGGACCCCCAGGCCGATCATCGCCAGCGAACCGTTCCGCACGGTCCGGCCGTGGTCCGGCGCGTTCTCCATCGATCCCCCCGGTGTCAGCCCAGCTGCCCACGCGCGCCCGCGCCAGCCCCGTACTTCGCAGGTCACTGATTCAGTTCGGGCGGATGCCGCCCAGTACCTGACCGCCACCGACTGACGCGGCGTCAGCTCAGCTCAGTGCGGCCTCGCCCGAGTGGACGGCGCGGATGGCGCGTTCGACGGTCTCTTGGTTCTCACCGACCGGGGCGACGTAGCCGATGACGTCGCGCGCGGCGTCTTCCCCGAGCACTCGGGTGATGACCCAGGTGGCGAGGTACTGGGATGCCAGGCAGCCGCCCGCCGTGGCGATGTTCCCCTCGGCGTGAAACGGTGCGTCCAGCACGGTGACGCCGCAGGCTTCGACGAAAGGGCGGCTCTTGATGTCCGTGCAAGCGGGCATGTCCTTCAGGAGCCCGAGCCGGGCGAGCACCAGCGCGCCCGAGCACTGCGAGCCGATCAGCTGTCGCGACGGGTCGAGCCGCAGCCTGGAGATCAGCTGGTCGTCTGCGACCACGTCTTGTGTCTTCACTCCGCTGCCGATCAGCACGACGTCGGCCTCGGTCACGAACTCCATCGGGCGCTGCCCGGTCACCTTGACGCCGTTCATGGACGTGACCACCGGCGTCGGCGTTGTGATGAAGGCCTCCAGCCCGTCCTTGCGGCACCGGTTGATCAACGCGGAGGCGATGAAGCTGTCGAGTTCGTTGAAACCGTCGAAGGTGACCACGGCTACCTGCATCACAACTCCTTCAGGACGAGGTGTCCCAGTCTCTCCTGGCGCGCCGTTCCGCGTCGAGATCCTTTCAGCGGCGGGTGGATCGTGCCGGCCTTCGTCACTCATCGACTGGCTCCATGTTCTCGCACGTCGCTGGTTCAGGTCTGTGGCCGGCGGGTTTGCCCGATGTCGACGTCGAGGAGGTCGGGGAGGCGGAGTTGGACGCCGCGGTGATCCGGATGGTCGGCGGGTCGGTGATGTGACCGATGCGGAGGGCGAGTGTCCTCCAGGGCGCGGTAGACCTCCCGCTCGTGCGGGTTCGAGGAAGCGGCCCTACACCCGGACCCGCCGGCGCACCAGTTCCTTGATCTCCTCCGGGAGCGCCTCCGCCGCCAACAGGCCCGGCAGCAGCTCCGGTTCGGTCGTCACCGCGCGGAACGACCGGGCCACCGTGACGTCGTGGTCCGGGCGGTGCACCACCTCCACCGCGTCCCCCGCGCGCAGCTCGCCCGGTTCGACCACCCGCAGGTAGGCGCCGGGCAGGGCCGCCTCGGTGAAGCGCCGGATCCAGCCCTTCCTCGCCAGCCAGCCCTGGAAGGTCCCGCAGGGGATGCGCGAGCAGGACACCTCCAGGACGACGTCCGGGCCGATCCGCCAGCGCTCCCCGATCAGAGCGCCGCTCACGTCCAGGCCGGTGGTGGTCAGGTTCTCGCCGAAGGAGCCGTTGGCCAGGTCCCGGCCGAGCTCCGTCTGCCAGCTGTCCAGGTCCTCCCGGGCGTAGGCGTACACCGCCTGGTCGTCGCCGCCGTGGTTCTTCACGTCGTACACCCGGTCCCCGGCCAGGGCGACGGCGCCCGTCCCCTTGGGGCCCGGCGCGGCCACCGCGACCGGGCCGTCCACCGGGCGCTTGTCGATGCCGGTGAGACCGAGGTCTTCCTTCCACGGGTTCGGCCGGGGCCTGCCGACGTTGACCGAGAGCAGTCGCGCACGTACGTCCATACGTCGACCGTACGCCGAACGGGCCGCCCGAGGGGCCGCTCCAGCCTCTTCCCCCCGACATAGGAGGCCCACCCGACCTCCCGCACAGCGAGGCCCCTCGCGCCCGAACCGGCGCGAGGGGCCGCATCCCCTCCGTTCCCGCGCCCCGCCCCCACGACGGGCCGGCGACCGGAGGGGCCGGACGGTGTGGCTACGGGGTGACGATCGGGAACTTCGGGTTGGGGAGGGTCAGGGTGCCGAAGACGGCGTCGGCCGACTCCTTGGCCCGCTCGCCCGCCAGCGTGATCGTCCCGTCCTGCACCGCCTCGTCGAAGTTGCGCTGGAAGCCCGGGACCATGGCCAGCTCGTTGAGCGTCTGACGGGTGAGCGTGATGGTGGCGTCCGGCACGTCGACGAGGCGGTCGCCGCCGGGCACGAAGACCAGCACCCCGTTGCGCAGGGTGGTGGTGCACTTCTCGCCGGTGTCCGTGAACACCCAGTCGAGCACGATCGGGATCCGGTGCTGCTCGGCGGCCGTCGGCCCGTCCACGCTCCGCGCGAGGGCCGAGAAGTACTGGTAGAGGGTCGTGCTGCGGATCAGGTCGGCGGAGCTCTGGCTGGTGATCAGCGGCTGCGGGCCGTTGACGACCTCCTGGGCGCCGGTGAGGTAGGCGTTGCGCCAGGTGCCGTTCTCGGCACCGTAGCCGAGCTGGGTGAAGACCTTGGCCTGGAGCTGCTTGGCCTCGGTCAGCGACGCCTCGGTGATCGGGCTGCCCTCGGCGGCGGCCCCGAAGACGACGTGGTTGAGGAGTTCGGCCGCCCAGCGGAAGCCGTCCGGGGTGTCGGTCTCGTACGCGGTCCGGGCCGCGCCGATCACGGCCTCGGCGCCGCCCATCGCCGCCACGTAGCCCGCGCCCGCCTGGACGGGCGGCAGCTCCCACAGGTGGGCCGGGTTGGCGTCGTACCAGCCCATGTACCGCTGGTAGACGGCCTTGAGGTTGTGGCTCATCGAGCCGTAGTAACCCTGGTTGTACCAGTGGTCGTTGAGGCCGCTCGGGAGGGTCTTCAGCTCCTCGGCGATCTCGATGCCGGTGCGGCCGGCGTTGATCAGCCGCAGCGACTGGTCGTTGAGGTAGCCGTACATGTCGCGCTGCTTGTTGAGGAATTCGAGGATGCGCGCGTTGCTGACCTTCTCGCCCGAGTCCGCCTCGGCCCACATCGGCCAGTGATGGGAGGCGAACAGGACGTCGGTCTCCTTGCCGAAGGTCTGGATCGCCTCGGTGAGGTACTTCGACCACGCGTGCGCGTCCCGGACCTGCGCGCCGCGCAGGCTGAGGATGTTGTGCATGGTGTGGGTGGCGTTCTCGGCGATGCACAGCGTCCGGGCGTTCGGGAGGTAGATGTTCATCTCCGCCGGGGCCTCGGTGCCCGGGGTGAGCTGGAACAGCATCTGGACGCCGGCCAGCTTGAACTGGTACAGCCCCGGGCGCCACGGGATGACGTACGCGCCCTGCCAGTCCTTCTCGGGGACGGCCGGGTGCTCCGGTCCGCCGATGTAGACGGTCGGCGGGACGAGGGTCACCTCGCCGGTGGAGATGGTCAGTCCGAGGCCCGCGCCGACCTGCCCCGTCGGGCCCTTGTCCAGCTGCGCCGCGTACATGTACTGGGCGCGCCGGGCCATCGCGGGGCCCGCGTAGATGTTCTCGCTGACGGCGTGCTCCAGGAAGCCCTCCGGCGCGACGACGGGGACACCCGGCTCCAGCGGGTCGCCGAGCTCGTGGAACAGGCCGCGGGAACCGCCGAAGTGGTCGACGTGGCAGTGGGTGTAGACGACGCCCTTGACCGGCCGCTGCTCCTTGGTGAGCTCGGTCCTGTCGCGGAACAGCCGGAGCGCGGCCTGCGCGGTCTCGTAGCAGGCCAGCGGGTCGATGACGACGAGGCCCTCGTCGGACTCGATGATCGTCATGTTGGACAGGTCGTAGCCGCGCACCTGGTAGACCCGGTACTCCGGACAGCTGGTGACGTGGAACAGCCCGGCGATGGCGGTCAGTTCGCCCTGCCGGTGGAGGCTGCCGTTGACGGTCGGCATCTCGGAGCGCAGGTCGGGCTCCAGGAAGTCGTACGCGGTGAAGTCCCAGACCACCTCGCTCCCGCCCTTGCGGGACATGATGACGGGGACGTCCGGCGGGGCGATCTGGAACCGGCTGGCGTCGGCGAAGTCCCGGCCGTCCTTCTCGTCGGCGATCCGGGACTCCTCGGCGGCCTTCCGGTTCGCCGCGGCGACGGCGGGCGTGGGCTCGATGGGCTCGGCGTAGTCGAAGTTTTCGGGCATGGCGAAGCCACCTCTCTCATCGGGCTGGCAGGAACCGCGATGCGGCAGGCCGTCACGCTATGCGTCCGATCAACTACCCACAAGGGTCGCTTTCAAGCCACCGTCCGCTCTCCGACCACCCCCGGCCGGACGCGCCGTGGGGCCCCCCCCCCCCCCCCCCCCCCGGGGCCCCCCCGCCCCCCCCCCCCGCCCCCCCCCCCCCCCCCCCCCCCGGGGGGGGGCCCCCCCCCCCCCCCCGCGCCGGCGGGGGGCCC
>NZ_JBHJSJ010000006.1:235102-274889 GCF_042268845.1 Kitasatospora sp. NPDC056273
AGCAGCCCCACGCCGACCACCACCCCCCCCCGCCACTGCGCGCCCAACACCGCCCGCCCCCCCACCCCCCCCGCCCGGACGCGCCGGGCCCCCCCGCCCCCCCCGGCGCGAGGGGCCACGTCAACGGCCGACCGCCGTCCGCGAGTTGCTCAGTCCTCGTCGGCCACGCCGGCGGGCTGCCCGGGCGGGCTCGGGTAGGTCGCGTCCTTGCCGACCGGCTTGGCGCCGGACGGGCAGACCTTGGGCGCCTTGGCCTTCAGGCCCAGCAGCCGGAAGTAGTTCTGGCCGAGCGCGATGTCCCGGAAGGCCTCGTCCCCGAGCGCGCGGTTGATCCGGCTGGTGACCTCCAACTCCTGCTCGTACACCGCGTAGTCCTTGTTCCGCGCCGCCACGAAGTCCGTCCCCGTGATCGCCCGGGTCGGGTGGCGGTCGAGGAAGGACGCGTACTTCTGCCGTACGCCGGGCAGGCTGAAGTACTGGTCCTCCAGCACCCGCCAGCTCAGGTCCACGGTCAGGTTGGGGTGCTGGTCGAGCAGCCGCTCCAGGATGCGGATGTGCTCGTCCGGGTCCATGTGGGAGAGCTCCTTCGAGAGGCCCATGTGCGCCCAGACGATCTTGTTGTCGGGGTACTGCGCGAGGATCTCCTCCATCAGGTGCAGGTACTTCGTCGGCTCGACGTCGTTGCCGAGGTCGGAGTGGAAGGTGACGGGGAGCCCCCCGCTCGCGGAACACCTTCATGAACGGCGCCCAGTTCGGGATGTCCTCGCTGGTGGCCGGCTCGGCGAGGTTCGGGAACAGCGCCTGCTTGACGACGTTGACCTCGCCGGCCCAGCGGAACATCCCCGGGTACTCGCGGTCCAGCAGCTCGATCCCGGGCGGGACGGTCTCGGGGTGGTGCAGGTCCATGAACGTCATGGAGAGCGTGAGGTCCGGGTCGGTCGGCCGGAACTCGCGCAGGCTCTCGGCGTTGGCGAAATCGTTGCGCATCCTCGGCCGTACGGGCGTGCCGGGACAGTCGAGGTAGTACACGCAGTCGGAGTCGGCGGGCAGCACCTGCCCGATGCCGAACATGTTCGCGTAGCGGACCCCGCTCTTGCGCAGGTAGTCGGTCATCTCCTCGAAGGGGATCGCCGGTCCGCCGAAGGGCCGGAAGTGCAGGTGGCTGTCGACCACCGAGGTGTACGGCTCGACGGACCGCTCGAAGCAGGCCCGGGCCGCGAAGGCCTCTCCGGCCCCGGCCGGGGAGAGGACGACCGCCGTCGCGGTCGCGCCGACGACGGCGGCGGTGAACCGTCGACTGGTCCAGTGGCTCTTTCTCAAGGGGTTGCCTCCGGTGGCGAGCGGCCGGCGCCCGACGCGCCGGCACAGGGGCTGGTGGTGCCACACAGAAGCGTCAGTGCTCGAACCATCGGCCGGTGCCGCCGCACACGGTGTCGACCCGACCGCCGCTCGAACGGGCGCACCGGTACGGCCATCGGGGTCGACCCCGCCCGGGCCGCCGCCCGGGCCCTCACCCCTGCCCTCGCCCGGGGCCTCGGCCGAGCCGGCGGCCGGGGCGGTGTCTCGAGTGGCGAACCACGGTGCACGAGGAGATGGTGACCGGCAGGGACCCCTCACCAGAAAGGGCGATCATGCCCGAAGTCACCACCCCGTACGCGACCGGCACCCCGTGTTGGGTCGACCTGATGGCCAAGGACCAGCAGGCCGCACTGGACTTCTACCGCGACCTCCTCGGCTGGCAGGGGCAGGCCGGCCCGGCCGAGTTCGGCGGCTACGCCGTCTGCACGCTCGACGGCAAGGCCGCGGCCGGCATCGGCCCGGCGTCGGCCCCCGAGGGGATGCCGGAGCCGCCCACCGTCTGGACCAGCTACCTGGCCAGCACCGACGCCCAGGCCACCCAGGACGCGATCGTCGCCGCCGGCGGCACCCTGCTCGTCCCGGTCATGGACGTCGGCGACCTGGGCCGGATGCTGATCGCCGCCGACCCGCAGGGCGCGGTGTTCGGCGTCTGGCAGCCGGGCGAGTTCTTCGGCGCCCAGGTCGTCAACGAGCCCGGCGCGCTGACCTGGAACGAACTGCACACCAGCGACATCCCGGCCGCCACCGGCTTCTACGGCGAGGCGTTCGGCATCGAGATCGAGCCGATGCCGGGCGTGGACTCGTACTGGGTGCTACAGGTCGGCGGCAAGCCGGTGGGCGGCGCCACCCTGCTCGCCAACGACCCGCCCGGCACCCCGGCCCACTGGCTGACCTACTTCGCGGTCGACGACGTCGACTCCACCGTGGACGCCCTGGTCAAGCGCAACGGCACCGTCCTCGCCCCGCCCTTCGACATGATGGCCGGCCGGATGACCGTCGTCGCCGACCCGCAGGGCGCCCCCTTCGCCATGATCAAGCCCACGCCGGCCTGACCCCGCCCGCCTCCGCCCCGCCCGCCCGGATCCCGTCCGGGCGGGCGGTTCCATACTCCGCCCCTCCGTCGGCCGTCAGCCGTCAGCCGTCCAGCTCCGCGAGGAAGTCCAGCGACGCCGCCCAGGCCCGCTCGGCCGCGTCCTCGTCGTAGTCCGGCAGCGACGGGTCGGTGAACAGGTGCCCGGCGCCCCGGTAGCGGTGCACCTCCACCTCCGCCCCGGCCCGGCGCATCCGCAGGTACCAGGCGTTCAGCCAGTCCTCCGGCTCGAACGGGTCCGGCTCCGCGATGTGCAGCTGCACCGGGATCTCGGTGACCGCGTCCTCCCGCAGGTCCGAGGTGCCGTGCAGGAGCAGCAGCCCGCGCGCCTTGTCGTCGGCCAGCGCCAGGTTCTGCGCCACCGCGCCGCCGAGCGAGAAGCCGGCGTACACCAGCCCGCCCTCGGACACCGGCGCGGCCGCCGTCACCGCCCGGCGCAGCAGCTCGTCGCGGCCGCCGAGCTCCTCCTGGAACTCCTGCGCCTCCTCGACGGACTCGAAGGTCCGCCCGTCGAACAGGTCCGGCGTGTGCACGGTGTGACCGGCGGCGCGCAGCCGCTCGGCGGCGGCGTGCACGGCGGGGCGCAGCCCGTAGGCGGAGTGGAAGAGGACGATCTGGGCCACGGTTCGGGTCCTTCACCAGGGAGGTCAGCTACCCACCCATGATCCCGCATCCCCCGCCGAACGCCGCGCCCCCACCTCCGGCCCCACATCCGCCCCCGACTCCGGCCCCAGCCCCACGCCCGGCTACGACACCACGTCCTTGCGCGCGAACCCCCGGAACGCCAGCGCCAGCAGCACCACCGCGTACGAGAGCGACAGCGAGACGCCCTGCACCATGCCGCCCCACTCCAGCTGCGGCTGCAGGGCGTCCGCCCAGGAGTACTGCCAGTGCGCCGGCAGCCACTCCCGCAGGTCGCCGAGCGCGGTGACGGCGTCCAGCACCCCGGTGATGATCGAGGCGAACACCGCGCCGCCGACGGCGCCCAGCGGCGCGTCCGTCGCCGTGGAGAGCCAGAACGCCAGCGCCGCGATCACGATCTCGCTGAGGAACACGAAGGCCACCGCGATGGCGATCCGGGGCAGCGCCTGCCCGGCCGGCAGGCTGACCCCGGCGGGCAGCTTGAGGTCCCCCCAGCCGTACGCCGCGGTGCCGACGACCAGCCCGATCGCGGGCAGCATCACCACCGCCACCGCCGAGAACCCCAGCCCGACGGCGAACTTGCGGGCCAGCAGCCGGGCCCGGGGCACCGGCGCGGCCAGCAGGTAGCGCAGCGAGGACCAGCTGGCCTCGGAGGCGACGGTGTCCCCGCAGAACAGCGCGACCGGGATGACCAGCATGAAGCCGGTGCCGACGAACAGCATGGTGACGGCGAAGTTGGCCCCCGAGGCGGTGGCCAGCTCGATGAAGGTGGTCCGGTCCGGACGGCCCGGGGTGCCGCCGAGCTGGAACGCGGCCAGGATGACGAACGGCATGGCGGCCAGCACCCCGCCGATCACCATCGTGCGGCGCCGGCGCAGCTGCCGCACCGCCTCCACCCGCAGCGGCAGCGTCCGGCCCGCCCGGTACCCCTCGGCGTGGTCCATCGACCCGGCACGGCCCTCCGGCTCCGTGTGGTCCTTCGTCACGGCACTCACGCTCCACCTCCGATCAACGACAGGAACGCGTCCTCCAGCCGCCGCTGCGGCCCGGCGCTCTCCACCGGCACCTCCAGCCGCACCAGTTCGGCCAGCAGCTCGCTGGCCGCCAGTCCGTCCAGCCGCACCAGCAGTCCGCCCTCGACGGCCTCCGCCGAGCCGACCCCGGCCAGCGCGGCCACCTTGTCGGCCACCGAGGCCGGGTCGTACGGCTCGGCGATGCCGATCATCAGCAGCTCGCCGGCGCCCACGATGTCCGCGACCGGGCCGGCCGTGACCAGCCGCCCGCGGTCCATCACCACCAGGTCCGTGCAGCTCTGCTCGACCTCGGACAGCAGGTGGCTCGACACGATCACGGTCCGCCCGCCGGCCGCGTACCGGATCATCACCTCGCGCATCTCCCGGATCTGCGGCGGGTCCAGCCCGTTGGTCGGCTCGTCCAGGATCAGCAGGTCCGGCATCCCGAGCATCGCCTGCGCGATCGCCAGCCGCTGCCGCATGCCCTGCGAGTACGTCCGCACCGCGCGGTCCAGCGCCTCGCCGAGCCCGGCGATGGCCAGCGCCTCGTCGAAGCGCGCGTCGGCCTCCGGCCGTCCGGTCGCCTGCCAGTACAGCCGCAGGTTGGCCCGCCCGGTGAGGTGCGGCAGGAAGCCCGCGCCCTCCACGAACGCCCCGACCCGCGACAGCACCGGCGCGCCGGGCCGCACCAGGTGCCCGAAGATCCTGATCTCCCCGGCGTCCGGCCGGATCAGTCCCATCAGCATCCGCAGCGTGGTGGTCTTGCCCGCGCCGTTCGGCCCGAGCAGTCCGAGCACCTGCCCCCGCTCCACCCGGAAGCCCAGCTCCCGTACGGCGTAGCGGTCCTGGGCGCCCTTGTAGCGCTTGCTCAGCCCGCTGATCAGCAGCGGCACGGCGGCCAGCTCCGGGTCGAAGCCGGGCCCGGCGGCGGCCCGCCGGCGCCGCAGCCGCGGTGCCAGCAGCAGGGCCGCGGCCGCCAGGACGGCGATCACCGGCAGCAGCCAGGTCCGCGCGGGCAGCGGCGCCGCCTCGGTGACCAGCTCCTCGACGGTGGGCACGGTGAGCGCCCCGGCCGGCGCCACCCGGTAGGTGGCCGGCTCGACCGGCGAGGCGTACGCGAGGTCGGTGCTCGCCAGCACCAGCCGCACCCGGTGCCCGGCCGGGAAGGTGTGGTCCACGGTCGGCAGCGCCACCGTGACGGTCTGCCCGGCGTCCGCGCCGGTGACCCGCAGCGGGGCGGCCAGCTGCTGCGGCAGCACCGCCTTGCCGTCCGGTCCGACGTCGTACAGCTTCGCGAACAGCACCGCGTCCGGCCGGTCGGCCGTCACCCGCACCGGGACGGTCGGCTGCCCGGTCAGGTGCAGCGGCGAGTCCAGCGGCGCCGAGTCGAAGGCGGCGTTCTGGCCGGGGAAGTCCAGGGAGAGCCCGGCGCCCAGCGAGGCGGCCTGGCTGAGCGCGCCGACGCCGGGCAGCGTCGAGATGCCGGGCGGCGCGCCGCCGGGCGGGTTGGCGAGGGTCTGCTCGCCGCCGGCCAGTTCGACGGTCCGCGAGCCGGTCCCGCCCAGGCCCGGGTACCGGTCGGCGGTGGCCCCGCGCAGCACGGCCTGGAAGCCGGTCGAGTCGACCCCGCCGGTGCGGGTGACCCGGAAGTCGGCGCCGGTGTCGTTGCCGCGGCCCTTCAAGTAGTGGTCGAACCAGGCGGTGACCCGGTCGTCGACCCGGGCGCTGGTGTCCGTCCCGCCGTCGTGGCCGCCGGCGAACCAGTCGACCGCCACCGGTGCGCCGTTGGCGGCCACCGCCTTGGCGATCCGGTCGCCCTGGTCCAGCGGGAACAGCGAGTCCTGCTGCCCCTGCACCACCAGCGTCGGCGCCTTGAGCTGCGCCGCCACCGAGGACGGGCTGGAGCGGTCCAGCAGCGCGACGGCCTCCGGGTCGGCGTGCCCGGCGGTGGCGACCCGGTCGTACATCTGGCAGAGCGACTCCAGGAACCGCCCGCAGCCGACCGGCCCGTCCGCCTTCGGCCCGGGGCCGCCGCTCTCCCGCGGCGCCTCTCCGGAGGGCCCGAGGTCCCCGGCCGAGCCGGTGGTGAAGAAGATCCCGGCCCACAGCTTCTTGAACACGCCGTCCGCCGCGCCCGAGCCCTGCACGCCCTGCGGGAACAGCGCGTCGGCCAGGTTCCACCAGGTGATCTGGGTGGCCACCGCGTCGATCCGGTGGTCGTACGCGGAGGCCAGCAGCGAGACCGCCCCGCCGTACGAGGCGCCGGTGATGCCGACCTTCGGGTCGCCGGGCCCGTCCAGCTGCACCTCGGGCCGCTGGGCCAGCCAGTCCACCAGGTGCTTGACGTCCTCGACCTCGCGGTCGGGCGCGTTCAGGCCGATCTTCCCGCCCGAGTGCCCGAAGCCGCGCGCCGACCAGGTCAGCACCGCGTACCCCTGCCGGGCCAGCTGCTCGGCGCGCTGCCGCTCGCCCTCCTTGGAGCCGCCGAAGCCGTGGGCGAGCAGCACCGCCGGGCGCGGACCGCCGCCGGTGGTGAAGAAGGAGGTGTCCAGCTGGACCTGCTGGGCGCTGCCGGGTGTCTCCGGCATGCTGAGGAAACGGTCCTCCTGACGGACCGCCTGCTCACCGCCGGACGCCACCGTCGCGGTGCCGGCCGCGGCCACGGCCGCCAGGGCCACCGCCCCGGCCAGCAGCCTGTGTCTGACCGTTGTTCCCCGGGCGCGCCAGCGACGCCATGCCCCACCGAACTCCATGGCCGCTGATCGTATCCGCCGTCCGGGTAGGCGTCCGATAAAGGCACCCCCTGGAAGCACCGCCCGGGGTGTCACCCGAGCCCCGCGCCGTTACGTCCGCTTCGCCCCACTGTGCCCGGGTATCGTACGGCGCATGCTCCGGCCGCTGCTCTCGCTGCTCGCCACCGTCGCCGCCACCCTGGCGATCGGCTGGATCGTCGACCAGGCCCTCCAGCGGATCGCCGCCCGCCAACCGTCGGCACCGGTCTGGCCGCTCCTGCGCCGATGCCGGATCCCGCTCCAGCTCGCCGTCGTGTCGGCCCTGCTGCTCGCCGCCAAGCCGCTCCAGCGGATCTTCCACCTGAAGCACGACGACGGCGCCCAGCACCTGCTCCTGCTGTTCCTGCTCGCCTCGCTGGGCTGGCTCACCGTCCGCGTGGTGGCCGCCGTCCTGGAGGCCCTGCTCAGCCGGTACGAGAGCCGCGTCGACGACCCGGCCCGGGTCCAGCGGGTGCGCACCCAGATCAGCATGCTGCGCCGGGCGGCCGACGCGCTGATCGTCGTGGTCACGGTGGCCGTGATGCTGCTGACCTTCTCCGCCATGCGCACCATCGGCGCCAGCCTGCTCGCCTCGGCGGGCATCATCGGCATCGTGGCCGGCATCGCCGCCCAGAGCACCCTGGGCAACTTCTTCGCCGGCCTCCAGATCGCCTTCGGCGACACCGTCCGGATCGGCGACACCGTGGTGGTGGACGGCCAGCAGGGCACCGTCGAGGAGATCACCCTCAGCTACCTGGTGGTCCGGCTCTGGGACTACCGCCGGCTGATCGTCCCGGTCTCGTACTTCGTCAACAAGCCCTTCGAGAACTGGACCCGCCGCGACCCCGGCCTGCTCGCCGCCGTCCTGCTCCACCTCGACCACACCACCCGGGTGGACGAGCTGCGCACCACCCTGCGCGCCCGCCTCGACCGGCACCCGCTCTGGGACGGCGGCGAGTGGGCCCTCGACGTCACCGACACCACGCCCAGCACCATCGTCGTCCGCGCCACCATGACCGCCCGCACCCCCGACGACGCCGCCCGGCTCCGCTTCGACATCCGCGAGCAGCTCATCGCCCACCTGCGCGACGAGCACCCCCACGCGCTCCCCCGCCTCCGCACCACCGACACCTGACCGGCGCCCGGCCCCGCCGGCGAAGCCCCGAAAAGCGGAGTTCCCCGCGCCCCGGACAGGGGCGCGGGGAACCGCGCGATCAGAGCGGGTCCTACAGCACCCGTGTCATCGTCCGGTGCGGTATCCCGGCGTCGTCGTACACCGGCCCCTCGGCCACGTACCCCAGCCGCTCGTAGAACCCGAGCGCCCGCACCTGCGCGTGCAGCTCGACCTCCACGCCCCCGCGCGCGGCCCCCGCGGCCTCGACGGCCCGGACGAGTTCCGCGCCCAGCCCCGTCCCCCGGGCCGCCGCGACGACCGCGAGCCGCCCGAGCAGCACGCGCCCCTCGACGCCCCCGGTGAGCCCGCGCGCCTGCTCGCCGAAGATCAGCCGCGCCGTCCCCAGCGCGGCCCCGTCGGCCCCGACGGCCAGCAGGTGCACCGAGGTCGCGTCGTACTCGTCGTACTCCAGTTCCTCGGGCACGTTCTGCTCGACGACGAAGACCTCGCGCCGGACGGCCCGCGCCAGCTCCAGGTCCGTCTCCCCGTCGACGACCCGGACGGTGACGGCCGGCACCTCGGCGGCCGTCATCTCAGCTCTCCGCCGCGATGATGTCCAGCGCCTTCTTCAGGTCCTCCGGGTACTCGCTGGAGAACTCGACCCACTGCCCGTCCGCCGGGTGCTCGAAGCCGAGCGACACCGCGTGCAGCCACTGCCGGGTCAGCCCGAGCCGCTTGGCCAGCGTGGGGTCGGCGCCGTACGTGAGGTCGCCCACGCAGGGGTGCCGCAGCGCGGACATGTGGACGCGGATCTGGTGGGTGCGCCCGGTCTCCAGCTTGATCGCCAGCAGCGACGCGGCCCGGTACGCCTCGATCAGGTCGTAGTGGGTGATCGACGCCTTGCCGTCGCGGGTGACGGCCCACTTCCAGTCCGAGCTGGGGTGCCGCCCGATCGGCGCGTCCACCGTCCCGCTCATCGGGTCCGGGTGGCCCTGCACCAGCGTGTGGTAGCGCTTCTCGGTGATCCGGTCGTGGAACTGCCGCTTGAGGTCGGTGTACGCGCGCTCGGACTTGGCGACGACCATCAGCCCGGAGGTGCCGACGTCCAGCCGGTGCACGATGCCCTGGCGCTCTGCGGCGCCCGAGGTGGAGATCCGGTACCCGGCCGCGGCCAGTCCGCCGATCACGGTGGGGCCGGTCCAGCCCGGGCTGGGGTGCGCGGCGACGCCGACCGGCTTGTCGATCAGGACGATGTCCTCGTCGTCGTGCACGATGCGCATGCCCTCGACGGGCTCGGCGACGATCCGCACCGGCGCGGCCGGGGCGGGGATCTCGACCTCCAGCCAGGAGCCGGCGGTCACCCGGTCCGACTTGCCGGCCACGGCGCCGTCGATCATCACCTTGCCGTCGGCGGCCAGCTCGGCGGCCTTGGTCCGGGAGAAGCCGAACATCCGGGCCAGGGCGGCGTCGAGGCGCTCGCCCTCCAGGCCGTCGGGAACGGGGAGGCTGCGGATCTGCGCTGCGGTACTCACCCGTACGAGTATGCCGGAACCGCGGCCCTCCCCCGCCCGCCGGCGGTCCGGCGCTACTTCTCGCCCTGCTCCGGCTTCCCGGCCTTCCCGGCCTTCTCGACCTCCTGGTGGACGGTCCCGTCCGGGTTGCTGCCCCGGAAGGAGAGCAGGACCACCAGGATTCCGCCGCAGACGATCGCCGTGTCCGCGAGGTTGAAGACCGCGAAGTACTGGACGGAGACGAAGTCCACCACGTGGCCGCGGAAGACCCCGGGCGCGCGGAACAGCCGGTCGGTGAGGTTGCCGAGCGCCCCGCCGAGCAGCAGCCCGAGCGCGATCGCCCAGGGCAGGCTGTACAGCTTCCGGGCGATCCGCCAGATCACCACGATGACGGAGGAGGCGATCACCGTGAAGACGACGGTCAGCGCCTGCCCCATCCCGAAGGCCGCGCCCGAGTTCCGGATCACCTGGAGGGTGAGCACGTCCCCGATCACCTTGATCGCCGCGTGGTTCTCCAGCCGGGCGACCACCAGCAGCTTGCTGCCGAGGTCGATCAGGAGGGCGAGCACCGCGACGACCAGCAGCACGCCGATCCGCCGCGGACCCTTGGGCTTCCCGTCCGTCGTGGTGTCCGCGGACGCCCCGGTCGGCTCGGCCACGGGCACCTCCACGGCATCGGCGGGGGTCGGGACGGCGTCGTCCCGGGTCTGGGGGGAACCTTGCGTGCTGATGATCCGCTCCGCTGCCGGTGGAGCTCCCCCGGTCCGCAGGAGGGGGAGGGTGGTGGGCCGGTGATGGCCTGCCCGCGTTCACGAACGCGTCAGGCGGCATCCTTCAGGCGACGTTACGGGGTCGAGCGTACGGCAAGCCCGACCCCTCGCGTCCCTCCGGCCGCCCTGGTCAGCGGCGCTCCTGCTTGGCCTTGCACTGCACACAGAGCGTCGCCCGGGGGAAGGCCTGCATCCGGGCCTTGCCGATGGCCTGCCCGCAGGACTCGCAGGTGCCGAAGCCGACGCCCTCCAGCCGCTCCAGCGCGCGCTCGGTCTGCGCCAGGCTGTCGCGCGCGTTGTTGGCCAGCGCCAGTTCGCTCTCCCGCGAGATGTTCTTCGTACCGGCGTCCACCTGGTCGTCGCCGGCCCCGTCGTTGGAGTCGCGCATCAGGCCGGAGATGGCCGCCTCGGCGGCGTCGATCTCGCTGCGGAGCCGGTCCAGCTCGCTGATCAGCTCGTCGTGCAGCTCGTGGACCTCCTCGGTGGTCCACGGGTCCTCGCCCGGCCGGACCGGCAGCGTGGCCGGGTCCACGGACTCGGCGCCGCGCGGCGCGGTGACGGTGTCGGTGCCGTTCTTCGGTGCGGTAGTGGTCACGGTCCCCTCCCCTGGGTCGACCGCCACGGCCTTGCGTGCCCGCTTGGTGGCGGTACCCGCGCCGGTTCCCTTCTCAGCCATGGCTTTCGACCCCATCTACGAACGAATCGAGCCGCCGGTTCCCGGCGGCTTCCAGTGCCGGAACGATAATCCCGATCAAAACCGGTCACAACATGACATACCGACGCCTCATAACGTTCCCACCCAGGCAGCCGCCCCAACCGTCACGCCCCGTGCGCTCATGGATTTGTGCCCAGATCGACTCCGGCTAACCTCCGCCGCCGCACGCCCCCGGAGTGCCCCCGAAGCGCTCCCGGAGCATGGCCGGAGCACTCCCGGGGCGCCCGCCGGCGCGCCCGCGGACCGCCCGCCGGGAAACGCTTTGGACAAACCGACTCGCCCGGCCGATACACTGGGCCTGCAAGGCGCAGATGGGACGAGTACCGACGTACGCAGCCACCAGCGACCCGGGGACGGTGCGAGCCCGGGGGTGTGCACGGCGGGAAGATCACCCCGGAGCCGCCGGAAGAACGGCCGCCGCGATGCCGCAGCGGCCCACTAGACCCGGCAGCAAGCCCAAACAAGAGGGCCGCGAACAGCAGTACCGCGGCCAAGGAGGGTGGTACCGCGGGGCGGCCTGGTCCGTCTCGTCCCTCCGGAGGATCCAGTCCCAGCATCCGCCGGAGGTAGACGCCGCGATGGCCAGCACCTACAACCCCGTCCCCGCGCAGGTGGATCTGCCTGCCCTGGAGCACCAGATCCTGTCGTTCTGGCAGGACAACAAGATCTTCCAGCGCAGCCTGGAGCAGTCCGAGGGCCGCCCCGAGTGGGTGTTCTACGAGGGCCCGCCGACCGCCAACGGCATGCCCGGCGCCCACCACATCGAGGCCCGCGTCTTCAAGGACGTCTTCCCGCGCTTCCGGACCATGAAGGGCTACCACGTCGCCCGCAAGGCCGGCTGGGACTGCCACGGCCTGCCGGTCGAGCTCGCCGTCGAGAAGGAGCTGGGCTTCTCCGGCAAGCAGGACATCGAGGCGTACGGCATCGCCGAGTTCAACGCCAGGTGCCGCGAGTCCGTCACCCGCCACACCGACGCCTTCACCGAGCTGACCACCCGCATGGGGTACTGGGTCGACCTCGACGAGGCCTACCGGACGATGGACCCGTCGTACGTCCAGTCCGTCTGGTGGTCGCTGCGGCAGATCTTCGACAAGGGCCTGCTGGTCCAGGACCACCGCGTCGCCCCCTGGTGCCCGCGCTGCGGCACCGGCCTCTCGGACCACGAGCTGGCCCAGGGCTACGAGACCGTGGTCGACCCCTCGGTCTTCGTCCGCTTCCCGCTGACCAGCGGCCCGCTGGCCGGCCAGGCCGCCCTGCTGGTCTGGACCACCACCCCGTGGACCCTGGTCTCCAACACCGCCGCCGCCGTCCACCCGGAGGTCACCTACGTGGTGGCCACCGACGGGAACGAGAGGCTCGTCGTCGCCGAGCCGCTGCTCGCCAAGGCGCTCGGCGAGGGCTGGGAGACCACCGGCGAGTCCTTCACCGGCTCCGAGATGGAGCGCTGGGCCTACCGCCGCCCCTTCGACCTGGTCGAGATCGAGAACGCCCACTACGTCGTCACCGCCGAGTACGTCACCACCGAGGACGGCACCGGCATCGTCCACCAGTCCCCCGCCTTCGGCGCGGACGACCTCGCGACCTGCCGCCGGTACGGCCTGCCGGTGGTCAACCCGGTGCTCGGCGACGGCACCTTCGCCCCCGAGGTCCCGCTGGTCGGCGGCCAGTTCTTCAAGAAGGCCGACGAGGACCTGGTCGCGGACCTCAAGGAGCGCGGCCTGCTCTTCCGCCACCTGCCGTACGAGCACAGCTACCCGCACTGCTGGCGCTGCCACACCGCGCTGCTCTACTACGCGCAGCCGTCCTGGTACATCCGGACCACCGCCGTCAAGGACGCGATGATCCGTGAGAACGAGGCCACCAACTGGTTCCCGGACACGGTCAAGCACGGCCGCTTCGGCGACTGGCTGAACAACAACATCGACTGGGCGCTCAGCCGCAACCGCTACTGGGGCACCCCGCTGCCGATCTGGCGCTGCGAGGAGGGCCACCTCACCTGCGTCGGCTCGCTGGCCGAGCTGTCCGAGCTCACCGGCACCGACCAGAGCGGCCTCGACCCGCACCGCCCGTACATCGACGCGGTGACCTTCGACTGCCGCGACTGCGGCGGCACCGCCACCCGCGTGCCCGAGGTCATCGACGCCTGGTACGACTCGGGCTCGATGCCCTTCGCCCAGTACGGCTACCCGTACGAGAACAAGGAGCTGTTCGAGAAGCGCTACCCGGCGCAGTTCATCTCCGAGGCGATCGACCAGACCCGCGGCTGGTTCTACACGCTGATGGCGATCGGCACCCTGGTGTTCGACAAGAACAGCTACGAGAACGTCGTCTGCCTGGGCCACATCCTGGCCGAGGACGGCCGCAAGATGTCCAAGCACCTGGGCAACATCCTCCAGCCGATCCCGCTGATGGACCAGCACGGCGCCGACGCCGTCCGCTGGTTCATGGCGGCCGGCGGCTCGCCCTGGTCGGCCCGCCGGGTCGGCCACGGCACCATCCAGGAGGTGGTCCGCAAGACCCTCCTCACCTACTGGAACACCGTCGCCTTCCAGGCCCTGTACGCCCGCACCTCGAACTGGGCGCCCTCGGCGAGCGACCCGGCCCCGGCCGACCGCCCGCAGCTGGACCGCTGGGTGCTCTCCGAGCTGAACACCCTGGTCCGCGAGGTCGACGCGGCCTACGAGGCGTACGACACCCAGCGCGCCGGCAAGCTGCTGTCCGGCTTCGTCGACGACCTGTCCAACTGGTACGTCCGCCGCGGCCGCCGCCGCTTCTGGCAGGGCGACGCCGCCGCGCTCGCCACGCTGCACGAGGCGCTGGAGACGGTCACCCGCCTGATGGCCCCGCTCACCCCGTTCATCACCGAGCGGGTCTGGCAGGACCTGGTCGTCCCGGTCGCCCCGGAGGCCCCGGCCTCGGTGCACCTGGCCACCTGGCCGGAGGCCGACGAGTCGCTGATCGACACCGAGCTCTCCCGGCACATGGCGCTGGTCCGCCGCCTGGTCGAGCTGGGCCGGGCCACCCGCGCCGAGTCCGGCGTGAAGACCCGTCAGCCGCTGTCCCGCGCGCTGGTCGCCGCCCAGGGCTGGGAGGAGCTGCCGGCCGACCTGCGCGCGCAGATCGCCGAGGAGCTCAACGTCTCCACCCTGGAGTCGCTGGCGGAGGTCGGCGGCTCGCTGGTCGACACCAGCGCCAAGGCCAACTTCCGCGCGCTGGGCAAGCGCTTCGGCAAGGGCGTGCAGGACGTCGCCAAGGCGGTCGCCGCCACCGACGCCGCCCGCCTGGCCGCCGAGCTGCGCGCCACCGGCGAGACCTCGGTCGAGCTGGACGGCGAGACGGTCGCCCTCTCCCCGGACGAGGTGATCATCACCGAGACCCCGCGCGAGGGCTGGGCCGTCGCCAACGAGTCCGGCGCCACCGTCGCCCTCGACCTGGCCATCACCCCGGAGCTCAAGCGGCTCGGCATCGCCCGCGACGCCATCCGCCAGATCCAGGAGGCCCGGAAGAACTCCGGCCTGGACGTCGCCGACCGCATCGTCCTGCGCTGGCGCGCCGCCTCGGAGGAGACCGCCGAGGCGATCGCCGAGCACGGTCCCCTCGTCGCCGAGGAGGTCCTCGCCACCGACTTCGCCGCCGGTGCCGCCGACTGGGAGTCCGAGACCTTCGCCGACGAGTCGCTCGGCCTGGCCTTCCAGCTCCGCAAGGCCTGACCGCCCGACAACGAAGCCGCCGTCACCCCGGGGTGACGGCGGCTTCGCCGTACCCGCCCAAGCCCCGCAGCCACCCCGGCTCCCGCACGCCCCCGCCCGGATCCCCACGCCCCCGGCCGCAGCGCTTCCCCTCCCCGCACGCCCCCCACGCAGAAGAGCGCCCCCTCCCCGACCCGTGGGTCGGAAAGGGGGCGCTCTCGGAAGGCGCTGCTACAACCTCAGTTGTCGCCGTCCTCGTCGATCAGGAAGCCCCGCATCGGCGCCGGAGCCTGCTGCATCGGCTGCGGCGGCTGCGGACGGACGGCCGCCATCGGCTGGGTCATCCCGGCCGGCTGCATCTGCGGAGCACCGCTGTTGCCACCGGTCGACTGGCCGCCGAAGCTCGGCGCCGAGGAGTTGCCACCGAAGGAGCTGTTCCCGCCGAAGGACGGCGAGTTGCCCCCGAAGGACGGCTGGCCGCCACCGAAGCTCGGCGCACCGCCGCTCATCGCGCCGGCACCGGCCGGAGCCATCGACGAGGCCGCCGGCGGCAGCGACGCGGTGGCGGGGATCCGCGGCGGGGCGAGCGAGTCGTCGGCCTGCGACTCCAGCTGACGCAGCTGGGTCTCCAGGTACGACTTCAGACGGGTGCGGTACTCACGCTCGAACGCCCGCAGGTCCTCGACCTTGCGCTCCAGCGTGGCCCGCGCCGACTCCAGCGAGCCCATCGCGACGCGGTGCTTCTCCTGCGCGTCCCGCTCCAGCGCGTCGGCCTTCGCACGGGCGTCGCGCTCCAGGCCCTCGGCCCGGCTGCGCGCCTCGCCGACGATCTTGTTGGCCTCGGAGCGGGCCTCGGAGATCGCCTGGTCGGCGGTCTGCTGAGCGAGCGCCAGCACGCGGGCCGCGCTGTCGCCACCGGGGCCCTGCTGCTGCATCGGGGCGCCCATCGGCTGCATCTGCTGCTGCTGCGGGCCGCCCATGGGGCCGCCCATCGGCTGCATCTGCTGCTGGCCCATGCCCTGGCCCATCGGGTTGCCCATCTGCTGCGGGCCACCGGGACCGCCCATGGGCTGGAGCATCTGACCGCCCATCGGCTGGACCAGCTGCTGCTGGCCGCCCATGGTCTGGTTCATCTGCTGCTGCTGCGGGCCGCCGGCAGCGGGAAGCTGCGGGGCGGATCCGGCGGGCAGGCCGAGGGGCTGGTTGCCCATCTGCTGCTGCGGGCCGCCGGGGCCCATCTGCTGCGGACCACCCGGACCCATCTGCTGCGGACCACCGGGGCCCATCTGCTGCGGGCCGCCCGGACCCTGCTGGCCGGGGACCGGCGGACCGGATATGGCGGCCGGCACCGGAGCGCCGCCCTGTCGGGGCGCGTCCTGCTGCGGCTCCTTGCGCAGGTTGGCCTGGTTCTGCGCGGCGGCACGAGTCGCCGCGGCCAGCTTGGCGCGCAGGTCCTCGTTCTCCCGGAGGAGGCGGGTCAGCTCCGCCTCGACCTCGTCGAGGAAGGCATCGACCTCGTCCTCGTCATAGCCTTCACGCAGGCGGACGGTCGTGAACTGCTTGTTCCGAACGTCCTCGGGGGTCAATGGCATCTCTTCACCTCAACGTGATCGTCGGCACACCGGCATCCTGTCGCATCGCTCACCTACGACTAGGGGTGCACAAGCGAGATCAGGACATACACAATGATCATCAGTACGAAGAAGGACAGGTCGAGCGCCACGCCCCCGAAACGCAACGGCGGAATGAGCCGCCGAAGAAGCTTGAGCGGCGGATCCGTGACAGTGTACGTGGCCTCCAGGACCAGGACCATGGCCTTGCCGGGCCGCCACGAACGCGCGAACTGGAAGACCCAGTCCATGACCAGTCGTACGAGCAGGAACACCAGGAAGACGGTCAGGGCGTAGTAGAGCACCGCCCACACGATGTCCATCGCGTTTCCCTCTCCCCGGTCCCGATCCCTCGGGCCTGCCGCTCGTCACCTGTCGCTAAACCACTGTTGATCAGATCCACACGTAAAGTCGTGGCCGGGTCAGCTCTGGTTGAAGAACCCACCCTCGGCGATCCGAGCCTTGTCCTCCGCCGTGACATCGACGTTAGCAGGCGACAGCAGGAACACCTTCTGTGTCACGCGCTCGATACTGCCGTGCAGACCGAAGACGAGTCCAGCGGCGAAGTCTACGAGGCGCTTCGCGTCGGTGTCGTCCATCTCCGTCAGATTCATGATCACGGGGGTGCCGCCGCGGAACTGTTCCCCGATGGTACGGGCCTCGTTGTAGGTCCGGGGGTGCAGCGTGGTGATGCGGTAGGGCTCTCGTTCGTTCACGACCTTGGGCATGATCACCGGTGCGCTCTTCTCCAGGTTGTGGCGACGTTCGGGTGTGATGGACGACACGGGGGCCATCCTCGGAGTCTCCTGTCGGATCGGCACCGCCGCGGGCACCGGCTGCGGGGCGATCGAGGAGACCGGAGCGGGCGCGGCGGCCACCGGAGCCGGGGCCGGCCGGGGGATGTCCTCGGTCCGCTGGCCCGTCCGGATCGGCTCGGGGTCCGCGTCGTAGTCGTCGTCGGGGTCGTACCCCTGGCCGTCGTACGTCTCGTCCTCCACGAGGCCGAGGTAGACCGCCATCTTGCGCATTGCGCCGGCCATGCTCCTGTCTCCTCCGCTCATAGCCACCTCGCTGACGCTCGGTGGCGGGCTTCGCGATGCGCGCACCTTCTGATGGTCGCTCGCTCCGCTCGCTCCGTCAGGACCGGCTCCGTCCCGGCAACCCGGGCACATGACGGCCCTGCCTGCGGATTCCGCGGCCCCTCCACGACGGCGCGTCAGCCCGACGGCCGGTCAGTTTCGTGGAGTGGGGGCCGCGGAGCTGCGATCCACGGTTCGCTAGCGCTCCGAAGAGCTGCTAGATTCTGTCCTATTTTGTCCTGCTGTCTGATCTACTTACCCGGTGACGTTACCTGAGGGGTGACCTCACTCCGAGTACCGCCGTTCCGACGCGCACATGTGTCGCTCCGGCGGCAATCGCCTGCTCAAGGTCGCCGCTCATCCCTGCGGAGACCATGGTGGCAGCCGGATGGTCCGCCCGTACGGCGGTTGCGATTTCCGTCAGCCGATCGAAGGCGCGGGCCGGATCCCCGGCCAGCGGGCCCGCCAGCGGAGCGACGGTCATCACACCGTCCAGTCGCAGCCCGGGCGTGTCGGCGATCGCGTCGGCCAGTTGCGCGACGTCCTCCGGCGCGACCCCCGCCCGGTGCTCACCCTCCCCGTACGCCTTGTCCAGCGCCACCTGCACCAGGCAACCCAGCTCCGGGCGCTCCGACTTGAGCACCGCCGCGGAGAGCGACTGGACCAGCCGGAGCCGGTCCACCGAGTGCACGTGGTTCGCGTACCGGACGACCGAGCGGACCTTGTTGGTCTGCAGCTGGCCGACGAAGTGCCAGTCAAGAGGAAGGTTTCTGCACTGCTCCGCCTTGGGAGCGGCGTCCTGGTCACGGTTCTCCGCGACGTCCGTCACACCGAGTCCGGCCAGCAGCGCGGTGTCCTCGGCGGGGTAGGTCTTGGTGACGACGACCAGGGTGACCTCGCTCCGGGCGCGCCCGGCGGCCGCGCACGCGTCCGCGATCCGGCGCTCGACCACGTCGAGGTTGGTGCCGAGTTCCTCGTACCGGGCCCGCTGGCCCTCCGTCAGCGCCGCCACGAACGCGGCGCTCCCCGGGAACGGTCCGTAGATGTCGTTCGTCATCAGTGATCAGAGCCCAACCAGACGTAGCTCGCGAGCCGGCCGGTGCGCTGCTCGCGGCGATAGGAGTAGTGATCGGCGGATTCGAGGGTGCAGACCGGTGACCTCACCAGCTCCTTGACCCCCGCCGCGGCCAGCTGGGCCGCGACTCCCTCCGGCACGTCCAGGGCCGGAGTCCCCCAGGACGTCTCGGCGAAGGCCTCCGGCACCACCGCGGCGACCTCGGCACGCAGTTCGGCCGGCACCTCGTAGCAGCGGCCGCAGACCGCGGGCCCGGTGGCGGCGGTGATCCGCGAGGGCTCCGCGCCCAGTTCGACCATCGCCCGGACGGCCGCGGGCACCACCCCGGCCGCCAGCCCGGGCCGGCCCGCGTGGGCCGCGCCCACCACGCCCGCCACCGGATCGGCCAGCAGCACCGGGGTGCAGTCGGCGGTCAGCACCGCCAGCGCGAGCGGCCGGTCGGAGACCACCGCGTCCACCGTCGGGGCCTGCCCGAGCGGCTGGCGCTCGGTCACCACCGCGACCTCGGCGCCGTGCACCTGGTTCATCCACACCACGTCGGCCGGGTCGAGCCCCAGCCGCCGGGCGGCCAGCGCCCGGTTCTCCCGCACGGCCTCCGGGTCGTCCCCCACCGCGCCGCCGAGGTTGAGCTCCCCGTACGGCGAAGTGCTCACCCCGCCCCACCGTGAGGTGAAGGCGAAGTGAGCACCCGCGCGGATCGCGTGATCGATCACTTAAGGAAATCCGGGACGTCGAGCTCCTCGGCCGGGCTCTCCACGAACGGCTGCCGGGCCGGCTGCACCTGCGGCGGAACCGGGGCGGAGGCGGTCGTGGTGGTCGAGGTCTCGGCGCTCCGGCTCGACGTGGTGGTCGAGGACTCGCCCTCCGAACGGGACGTCACCGAGCCGATCGTCCCGTACGGGCGGCCGGCCGGGCGCTCCGGGGCGGCCGGCGGGGTGGCCGGGCGCTCCGGGGTGGTGGACTTGACGACCGGGTCGCGGACGATCGCCGGCGGCTGCCCGCCGTCGAAGCCGGCCGCGATGACGGTGACCCGGACCTCGTCGCCGAGCGCGTCGTCGATGACGGCACCGAAGATGATGTTCGCCTCGGGGTGCGCCGCCTCGCTGACCAGCTGGGCCGACTCGTTGATCTCGAACAGGCCGAGGTCGGAGCCGCCCGAGATGGACAGCAGCACGCCGCGGGCGCCGTCGATCGAGGCCTCCAGCAGCGGCGAGGAGATCGCCATCACGGCGGCGGCCTTGGCGCGGTCCTCACCGCGGGCCGAGCCGATGCCCATGAGCGCCGAACCGGCGTCCGACATGACGGACTTGACGTCGGCGAAGTCGAGGTTGATCAGACCCGGGGTGGTGATCAGGTCGGTGATGCCCTGGACACCGGAGAGCAGGACCTGGTCGGCCGAGCGGAACGCGTCGAGGACGCTGACCTGGCGGTCCGAGATGGACAGCAGCCGGTCGTTGGGGATCACGATGAGGGTGTCGACCTCTTCGCGCAGGGAGGCGATGCCGTCCTCGGCCTGGTTGGCCCGGCGGCGGCCCTCGAAGGTGAAGGGGCGGGTGACCACGCCGATCGTCAGGGCGCCCAGCGAGCGCGCGATGTTGGCGACGACGGGCGCGCCGCCCGTGCCCGTGCCACCGCCCTCGCCGGCGGTCACGAAGACCATGTCGGCCCCCTTGAGGACCTCCTCGATCTCCTCGCGGTGGTCCTCGGCGGCCTTGCGGCCGACCTCGGGGTTGGCGCCGGCGCCGAGGCCCCGGGTGAGTTCACGGCCCACATCGAGCTTGACGTCGGCGTCGCTCATCAGGAGGGCCTGCGCATCGGTGTTGATCGCGATGAACTCGACGCCCTTGAGACCGACCTCGATCATCCGGTTGATGGCGTTGACACCACCGCCGCCGATTCCGACGACCTTGATGACTGCGAGGTAGTTCTGCGGTGCTGCCACGTCGAAGGCCTCTCGCCTCGAATTTCCGGGTCGGCCCGACCCGGGGCGGGGCCGTACCGACGGATGTCGATGGGTAGGGAGCCTGGTTTCTGACTGAATGTCCGAAATGCCGACCGCCGACCCCAACCCTAAACTTGACCTTTAGGGTTAGTTCTGTGTCTCCGTCACATCACCAGGAAACACAGTCTGGTGACACAGGACACTAGGTGGCTCCAGGCACGCGTTTCAACGAACACGCCGAGCTTCCCTTTTTCTTTTGAGCCTATGTGATCATCGGCCGGCTTAGGAAACCGGGGGTGACCACCAAGAGTCGGGCCGACACTTCAAGGCGTCAACCCCTCCCTCAGGCAGAGAACCTACCGGATCATCCCGACACCGCCGGCGCCTCCGGCGCCGTCACGTCGAAGTTCGTGCCCTTCTGGTTCAGGAGCGCGACCAGGACCCGGGCCTTGCGGTCGATCTGCTCCGGACTCCCCCAGCGCACCGTCGCACCCCCGCTGAGCTGCAACTGGATGTCGTCGTACGAGTGCACCAGCACCGAGCCGACCCGCTTGGCGACCTCCGGCGGCAGCCCGGCGGCCACCGCCACCGCGCCCTGCACCAGCTGCGGACGGGAGATCACCCCGTCGACGTCGTTCGCCTGCTGACTGAGTCGCAGCTCGACCACCGGGACGCCATCGGGCGGGGCCGGTTCGGTGGCGAAGCTCACGCCCCCGGCGTCGACCTGGGTGAACCGGCCGTCGTCCCCCTTGACCGCGGCCACCGCCGTGCGCTGGACGACCTTCACCCGCAGGGTGTGTGGCCAGCCCCGCCACACCTCGGCCCTGGCCACCCGGGGGATCCCCTCCACCCGGTGCCGGACGCCGTCCAGGTCCACCCGCGCCAGCGGCCCGTCGCCGAGCCCGCCGACCGCCTCGCGGACCTGGTCCGGCGTCAGCTTGTCGTCGCCCGCGCCCTGGACGGCGACGGTGCGCACGTCCAGGACCGAGGAGAAGAACACCAGCCAGGCCAGCACGCCGAGCACCGCGGCGCCGAGCGCGCCCAGCACCACGATGCCCCGCCGGGAGAGCCGGAGGCGGGGAGCGGACTCCTCCACCTCCAGCTCCTCCTCCAGCGGGTCGGCGAGCCGGCCGTCAGCCACGGCGGCGGCCGCCGCGGTGGGCCTGGATGGCCTCGTAGACCATGCCGACCAGCAGGTCGTCGGCGTCCCGGCGGCCGAACTCGGCGGCCGAACGGCTCATGTCCCACAGCCGCTGCGGGTCGGTGAGCACCGGCAGCACGTTCTGCAGCACCCAGTCCGGGGTCAGCTCGGCGTCGTCCACCAGCAGACCGCCGCCGGCCTTGACCATCGGCTGGGCGTTCAGCCGCTGCTCGCCGTTGCCGATCGGCAGCGGGACGAACGCGGCGGGCAGGCCGACGGCCGCCAGCTCGGCCACCGTCATGGCGCCGGCCCGGCAGAGCATCATGTCGGCGGCCGCGTAGGCGAGGTCCATCCGGTCCAGGTACGGCACCGGGCGGTACGGCGGCATCCCGGGGACGTCCGCCACCTGCGGCAGCTCGTTCTTCGGGCCGACCGCGTGCAGGATCTGCACGCCGTACTGCTGGAGCCGCGGGGCGATCGCGGTGATCGTCTCGTTGAGCCGGCGGGCACCCTGGGAGCCGCCGGAGACCAGCAGGGTGGGCAGCCGCTGGTCGAGGCCGAAGTACTGGCGGGCCTCCGGACGGGCCGCGCCGCGGTCCAGGGTGGCGATGGTCCGGCGCAGCGGGATGCCGATGTACCGGGAGTCGCGCAGCTTGCTGTCCGGCGTGGAGACCGCCACGAAGTCGCTGTAGCGGGCGCCGATCTTGTTGGCCAGGCCCGGGCGGGCGTTCGCCTCGTGCACCACGATCGGCACTCCGGCCCGCTTGGCGGCCAGGTAGGCGGGCATCGCGACGTAGCCGCCGAAGCCGACCACGGCGTCCGCGTTGACCCGCTCGATGATCTCCTGGGCGGCCCGGACGGTGCCGCGCAGCCGGCCGGGGACGGTGATCAGCTCCGGGGTGGGCTTGCGGGGCAGCGGGACGGCCGGGATGAGCTCGAGCTGGTAGCCGCGCTCGGGTACCAGTCGGGTCTCCAGTCCGCGCTCGGTGCCCAGGGCGGTGATCCCGACGGACGGGTCGTGCCTGCGGAGGGCATCCGCGAGGGCCATGGCCGGCTCGATGTGACCGGCGGTCCCCCCGCCGGCGAGTACGACATGCACCGAAATTCACCGCTCCCTGCGTGCCGGCCCCGGGGCCGGGCGCGCTGTGGTTCGTCGTCGTGGCAGCACCCGGGCCAGTTGTCTCCTGATCCGGGAGTTCTTGCTCCGGGCGGCCAGGGCCGCCTTCGCGCCCGAGGTGCTGCGCGCCAGGCACAGCAGCACACCGATCGCGGACATGGCCGACAGCATGGCGGAACCGCCGTAGGAGAACAGCGGGAGCGGGACGCCCGCGATGGGCAGCAGTCCCAGCGCCGACCCCAGGTTGATCATGGCCTGCGCCATGATCCAGGTGGTGGCGGCTCCCGCGGCGTACCTGACGAAGGGGTCCTTCGTACCGATGGCCACACGGATACCCGCGTAGCCTAGTGCCGCGAAGAGACCGAGCACCGACAGCGTCCCCACCAGACCGAGTTCCTCGCCGGTCGCGGCGAAGATGAAGTCGGTGTGCGCCTCGGGCAGCTGGCCCCATTTCTCCACGCCGGCGCCGAGGCCGGTACCGAAGCCGCCGCCGTTGGCGAACGCGAAGACGCCGTGCAGGGCCTGGAAGCAGGCGCCCTCCGGGTCGAGCTTGGTGACGCCGATGCAGCCCAGCCGCTCGGCCCGGTGCGGGACGGTGACCACCAGCGCGGTGCAGACCACCACCGCCACCCCGACGGTGGCCACGAACAGCCGCAGCGGCGCGCCGACCATCCAGAGCAGCGCGAACAGCATCGCCACCAGGATCATCGAGGTGCCCATGTCGCCGCCGAACATGATCAGCGCGAGCAGCAGCAGGGCCCCCGGCACCAGCGGCACCAGCAGGTGCTTCCACGAGTTGAGGGTGCCGGCCTTCTGCTTGCGGGCGAGCAGGTCGGCGCCCCAGAGCACCAGCGCGAGCTTGGCGAACTCCGAGGGCTGGAACTGGAAGAAGCCGAAATCCAGCCAGTTCTGGTTGCCGTTGATCCGCACCCCGATGCCGGGGATGGCGACCAGGGTGAGGGCGCCGATCACCGCGATCATCACCGGGTAGGTGATCACCCGCAGCACCGCCACCGGGACGGAGGCGAAGCCGATCAGCAGGACCAGGCCGAGGATGGCCGCGATCAGCTGCTTGAGGAAGTAGTACTGCGCCGTGTGGTGCTGGTTCAGGGCGAGGATCTGCGAGGCCGAGAAGACCATCATCAGACCGAGCACGACCAGCAGCAGGGTGCTGCCGAGCACCAGCAGGTACGGGGTGAGCGGCCGGTCCAGCCAGTACCGCCACCGGGCCCGGAAGGCCTGGAGGCGGGCCAGCGGACCGGCCGACTTGTACTTGGTCGTGGTGGCGGAGATCACCCTCATCGGCTCGGCGGCGTCCCGCTTCACAACGCCGGAATCCGCTCTGCCCTGCCCCGCCACCGCTCCCCGCTCACTCTCTCCGTCCGACGCGCCCGCGCCGGCCCGTCCACCCGCCTGACTACTCGCCCGCCAGCTCCCGGACGGACGCCGCGAAGAGGTCGCCGCGCTCGCCGTAGTTGGTGAACATGTCCATCGAGGCGCAGGCCGGCGCCAGCAGCACCGTGTCACCCGATCGGGCGAGCGACGCGGCCGTTCGAACGACCTCGGCCATCGCCACCGCGCCAGTCTGGCCCTCGGCCGCCTCGATCACCGGCACATCCGGAGCGTGTCGCTCCAGCGCCTCCCGGATCACCGCCCGGTCCTGGCCGATCAGCACCACGGCGCGCAGCCGCTCGGCCGCGCCCTGCACCAGGTCGTCGAAGGTCGCGCCCTTGGCCAGGCCCCCGGCGATCCAGACGATCGGCCGGTAGGCGGCCAGCGAGGCGGCCGCCGCGTGGGTGTTGGTGGCCTTGGAGTCGTCGATGTACGTGACCTCGCGGACCACGCCGACCTCGGCGATCCGGTGGGCGTCCGGGCGGAAGGCCCGCAGGCCCTCCCGGACGGCCTTCGGCTCGACGCCGTACGCCCGGGCCAGCGCCGCTGCGGCGAGCGCGTTGGCGATGTTGTGCGGGGCCGGCGGGTTGACGTCCGACACCGCGCCCAGCTCGGCCGCGTTCTTGGCCCGGTCCTCGACGAAGGCGCGGTCCACCAGCAGCCCGTCCACCACGCCGAGGTTCGACGGGCCGGGGGCGCCGAGGCCGAAGCCGATCGCCCGGCAGCCCTCCTCGACGTCGGCCTCGCGGACCAGCGCCTCGGTGGCCGGGTCGGCCAGGTTGTACACGCAGGCGACCGTGTTGCCCTCGTAGATCCGGCCCTTGTCGGCGGCGTACGCCTCCATCGAGCCGTGCCAGTCGAGGTGGTCGGGCGCCAGGTTGAGCACCGCGGCCGAGTGCGGGCGCAGCGAGGGCGCCCAGTGCAGCTGGTAGCTGGAGAGCTCGACGGCGAGCACGTCGTACGGCTCCTCGGCGAGCACCGCGTCCAGGACCGAGACCCCGACGTTGCCGACGGCGGCGGTGCGCTTGCCGGCGGCGGTGAGGATCGAGGCGAGCATCTGGACGGTGGTGGTCTTGCCGTTGGTGCCGGTGACGGCCAGCCAGGGGGCGGGCTCGCCGGTGCCGGGCAGCGGCCTGCGCAGCCGCCAGGCCAGCTCGACGTCGCCCCAGACCGGCACCCCGGCCGCCTCGGCGGCGGCGAACAGCGGGCTGTCCGGCGCCCAGCCGGGCGAGGTGACGATCAGTTCGGTGCCCTCGGGCAGGGTCGCGCCGTCGCCGAGCCGCACGGTGACGCCGAGCGCCTCCAGCTCGGCGGCCCGGGCGGCCAGGCCGGGGCCGCTGCCGCCGTCCACCACGGTGACCCGGGCGCCGAGGCCGTGCAGGACGCGCGCGGCGCTGATGCCCGAGACGCCGAGCCCGGCGACGGCGACCGGCAGGCCGGCGAAGTCCGGGTTGGCCGGGGTGGTCAGGTCGGGGTCGGTCATCCGGTCACCCATCCCGCGTAGAACAGGCCGAGGCCGACGGCGACGCACAGGCCCTGGATGATCCAGAACCGGACGACGATCAGGACCTCGGTCCAGCCCTTGAGTTCGAAGTGGTGCTGCAACGGCGCCATCTTGAAGACGCGCTTGCCGGTCATCCGGAAGGAGCCGACCTGGATGATCACCGAGAGGGTGATGATCACGTAGAGGCCGCCGAGCAGGGCGAGCAGCAGCTCGGTGCGGGAGCAGATCGCCAGACCGGCCAGGGCGCCGCCGAGGGCGAGCGAGCCGGTGTCACCCATGAAGATCTTGGCGGGCGAGGTGTTCCACCACAGGAAGCCGAAGCAGGAGCCCATCAGGGCGGAGGCCACGACGGCCAGGTCCAGCGGGTCCCGGATGTCGTAGCAGTTGGCGGTCGCGGTGATCGCGTAGGCGCAGCTCTGGGTGTGCTCCCAGATGCCGATGAAGGTGTAGGCGCCGAAGACCATCACCGAGGCGCCGGTGGCCAGGCCATCCAGACCGTCCGTCAGGTTCACGCCGTTCGACATCGCGGCGATCATGAAGTACGCGAAGATGACGAACAGGACGGGGCCGATCGCCCACTTGAAGTCCCGGACGAAGGACAGGCTCTGGGACGCCGGGTTGAGCCCGCGGTCGTCCGGGAACTGCATCGCCAGGATGGCGAACCCGAGGCCGACGATCGACTGGCCGGCCAGCTTCGCCTTGGCCCGCAGGCCCAGCGAGCGGCGCTTGACCACCTTGATGTAGTCGTCCAGGAAGCCGACCAGGCCGAGGCCCGCGGTCAGGAAGAGCACCAACAGCCCGGAGGCGGTCGGGCTCTCGCCCGTTATCGCCTTCGTGGCGAAGTACGCGATCAGGGTCGCCAGGATGAAGGCGATGCCGCCCATGGTGGGCGTGCCCTTCTTGCTGTGGTGCGCCTTGGGGCCGTCGTCCCGGATGTACTGGCCGTAGCCGTGCTTCGCGAGCACCTTGATCAGGGCGGGGGTGCCGAGCAGCGACAGGATGAGACCGATCATCCCGGAGAAAAGGATCTGCTTCATCAGGCGGCCACACCGTCCGTCAGGAGGGCCTCGGCCACCTTCTCCAGCCCCACCGAACGGGAAGCCTTCACCAGGACCACGTCCCCCGGCCGCAGCTGACTGCGCAGCAGCTCGACCGCCGCGTCCGCGTCGGACACCAGCACCGACTCCTCACCCCACGAACCTTCGTTCCTCGCGCCGAGTTCCATGCAGGCCGCCTCGCGTCCGCCGACCGCCACCAGCTTGGTGACGTCCAGCCGGACGGCGAGCCGCCCGATGGCGTCGTGCTCGGCCAGGCTGTCCTCGCCGAGCTCCCGCATCTCGCCGAGCACCGCCCAGGTGCGGCGGCGCTCCGGGCCCCGGCCACCCATCGAGACGAGCGCCCGCAGCGCGGCCCGCATCGAGTCGGGGTTCGCGTTGTAGGCGTCGTTCACGACGGTGACACCGTCGGCCCGGTCGACGACCTCCATGCGCCAGCGGGACAGCGCACCCGCTTCGCCCAGGGCTGCCGCGGTGTCGTCGACGGACATCCCGAGCTCCACCGCCACCGCTGCGGCGGCGAGGGCGTTCGAGACGTGGTGCTCACCGTACAGGCGCAGCTGCACGGGCGCGGAACCGGCCGGGGTGGTGAGCGTGAACGATGGCCGCCCGGTGGCGTCCAGGCGAACGTCGGTGGCCCGGACGTGGGCGTCCGGCGATTCCCCGAACAGGACCACCTTCGCCCTGGTACGGGAGGCCATCGCGCGCACCAGCCGGTCGTCCGCGTTGAGGATCGCGGCGCCGTCGGCGGGCAGCGACTCCACCAGTTCGCCCTTGGCCTCGGCGATCGCCTCCTGGGAGCCGAACTCGCCGACGTGGGCGGTGCCGACGTTGAGCACCACGCCGATCCGGGGCGGGGTGATCGAGGTGAGGTACTCGATGTCGCCCTTGTGCCGGGCGCCCATCTCCATGACCAGGTGCCGGGTGCCGGCCTCGACCCGCAGCGCGGTCATCGGGTGGCCGATCTCGTTGTTGAGCGAGCCGGGCGGGTAGACGGTCTCGCCGCGGCGCTGGAGCAGCTGGGCGATCAGGTCCTTGGTGCTGGTCTTGCCGGCCGAGCCGGTCAGCGCGACCACGGCGGTGCCCTCGGCGCGGGCGACCACGGCGCGGGCCAGCCGGCCGAGCGCCTCCACCACACTGTCGACCAGGACGGCGGGCACGCCGACCGGGCGGGAGGCCAGCACCGCGACGGCGCCGTCCCCGACCGCCTTGGCCGCGTAGTCGTGGCCGTCCACGTGCTCGCCGACGAAGGCCGCGAACAGGCCGCCGGGGGCCACCTTCCGCGAGTCGACCTCGACCGGGCCGGTGACCAGGGCGTCCGGGTCGGCGCCGTCCAGCGTGCCTCCGACGGCGGCGGCCACCTCGGCGAGGGTCAGTGCGATCACTGCTGCTCTACTCCTCGGTCGCCCCGTGCGGCCGTGGTCCGCGCGATGGATTCGCGCAGCACCTCCCGGTCGTCGAAGGGGCGGATCTCGTCTCGTACGTACTGGCCGAGCTCGTGGCCCTTGCCGGCCACCAGCACGGTGTCCCCCGCCCGGGCGCGCGCGACGGCGAGGCCGATCGCCTCGGCCCGGTCGGGGACGACCAGGACGTCGCCGCGCTCGGCCTCGGGCACCGCGGCGGCGCCGGTCAGCATGGTGGCGAGGATCGCCAGCGGGTCCTCGCTGCGCGGGTTGTCACTGGTCAGCAGGGCGGTGTCGGCGAGACGGGCGGCGATGGCGCCCATCGGGCCGCGCTTGTGCGGGTCGCGGTCGCCGCCGCAGCCGACCACGACGTGCAGCCGGCCCTCGGTGACCTCGCGCAGCGAGGCGAGGACGGCCTGCAGGGCGTCCGGCTTGTGCGCGTAGTCGACGACGGCGACGAACGGCTGTCCGGCGTCCACCCGCTCCAGCCGGCCGGGCACGCCGGGGACGGCGGCGACGCCGGCCACGGCCCGCTCCAGCGGCAGGCCGGCGGCGACCAGCAGGGTGATCGCGGCGAGCGCGTTGGCGACGTTGAACGGGCCGGGCAGCGGGACGGAGGCCTCGGCCTCGGCGCCGTCCGGGCCCAGCACCTTGAAGGTGGAGCCGACCGGCCCGAGCCGGACGTCCACGGCCCGCCAGTCGGCCGCCGCGGCGCCGGTCGCGGAGAAGGTGGTCACCGGGATCTTGGCCTCGGCGGCGAGCCGGCGGCCGTACTCGTCGTCCAGGTTGACCACGCCGTGGCGGGACTTGCCGGGCTGGAAGAGCCGGGCCTTCGCCTGGAAGTAGTCCTCCATGTCCGGGTGGAAGTCGAGGTGCTCGGGGGTCAGGTTGTTGAACAGCGCGACGTCGTACGCGACCCCGTCGGTGCGGCCGAAGACCAGGGCGTGGCTGGAGACCTCCATGGTCACCGCGTCGGCGCCGCGCTCGGCCATCACGCCGAGGATCGCGTGCAGGTCGGTGGCCTCGGGGGTGGTGCGCTCGCTCTTGATCCGCTCCTCGCCGACCCGCATCTCGACGGTGCCGATCACGCCCGGGCTGCGCCCGGCGCCGCGCAGGCCGCCCTCGACCAGGTAGGAGGTGGTGGTCTTGCCGTTGGTGCCGGTCAGCCCGATCATCAGCAGCCGCCGGGAGGGGCGGCCGTAGACGATCGCGGCCAGCTCGCCCATGACGGCCCGCGGCCGGTCGACGACCAGCAGCGGCAGGCCGGTGGCGGCCGCCTGCTCGGCGCCGGCCGGGTCGGTGAGCACCGCCACCGCGCCGGACTCCGCGGCCTTGCCGGCGAACGCCGCGCCGTGGTGGTTGGCGCCCGGGAAGGCCACGTACACGTCGCCCGGACGGACCGCGCGGGAGTCGTGGGTGACGCCGGTGACGGCGCCGCCCTCGACGGGCGGCAGGCCCAGTTCGGCGGCCAGCTCGGCGAGCGGCAGGGCGGTGGTCCCGGTCGGACGGGGCGGACTCACGGTGGTTTGATCGGGTTTCGGCACGGCGGGAAGGCTATCCGCCGAAGGGTGTCCAGGGCCAAACCGGCCCTCCGCCGCGCCGTGCTCCGGCCCGGCCGGTCCGTTGCTCATCGTGCGCTCACGGCTTCCACTCGACGGCCAGGTTCGGCGCCGGGCTGCCGCTCGGCGGGACCTGCATGGTCTTCAGGGTGAACTCCATCACCTGCTTGAACACCGGGCCGCACAGCTGGCCGCCGAAGTGGCCGTTGACCGGGCCCTGGAGGGTGCAGGAGACGGTGTAGCGGGGGGCGTCGGCGGGGGCGAAGCCGATGAAGGAGGCGGTGTAGCCGTCGTAGCCCTTGCCGTCGGCGGCGCCCCGGTCGGCGGTGCCGGTCTTGCCCGCGACCCGGTAGCCGGGGATGGCGGCCTTGCCGCCGGTGCCCTGCTCGTCGTCGACGACCGACTCCAGCATCGACGTGAGGGTCTTGGCCGTCTCCGGGCTGACCACCCGGGTCTGCTCCCCCGGCGCGCTCGGGGCGTACTTGCCGTTCGGGTCGGTGACGCCCTGGACGATGCTGGGCGCGACCCGCACCCCGCCGTTGGCGATGGTCGAGTAGACCGAGGTGGCCTGGAGCGCGTTCATCTGCAGCGGGCCCTGGCCGAAGGAGATGTTGTACTTCTCCGAGGCGACCAGGTCCTCCGGCTTCTTGAGCATCCCGGAGGTCTCCCCGGGGAAGCCCAGACCGGTCGGCTGGGCCACCCCGAACTTGCGCATGTAGCCGTCCAGCACCTGGTTGGTCTTCAGCTGGTCGCCGCCGCCGAGGGTCTCGACCGCCTCGATGGTGCCGATGTTGGAGGACTTGGCGAGCACCCCGGCCAGGGTCAGGTGCCAGTCGCCGTGCTCGACGTCGTCCTTGAACTGCTGCCCGGCCCGGACCAGCCGGTTGGGCACGGTCACCTTGGTGTCCCAGTTGGCCGTGCCGGAGTCCAGCACCGCGGCCAGGCTCATCAGCTTGGCGGTGCTGCCCGGTTCGTACGCGTCGACCAGGGCCGGGTTGCCCATCTGGGACTGCTTGGCCAGGCTCAGGTCGTTCGGGTTGAAGCCGGGCGCGGTGGCCATCGCGAGGACCTGGCCGGTCTTCACGTCCTGGACCACCACGTAGCCCTTCTCCGCGCCGGAGTTGGCCACCTGGTCGGTGATCGCCCGCTGGGCGGCCCACTGGATGTCCCGGTTGATGGTCAGCTTCACGTCGTCGCCCGGCACGGCCGGCTCCATCGAGCCCCCGGCGGTGGGCACCAGCCGCCCGCCCGACTGGGCGTAGCTGCTGTGGCCGTCCTTGCCGGCCAGCAGCTTCTGGTACTGCTGCTCCAGGCCGCCGGCGCCCTCGCCCTCGGCGTTGACGAAGCCGACCAGGTTGGCGGCCAGGCCGTCCGCCGGGTAGATCCGCTTCTGGGTCTCCCGGTTGAACACCCCGGCCAGCGGGTTGGCACACTCGTTGTCCACCCGGGTGCGCCCGCCCTGGTCGGCGGGCTTGCCGAGCAGCTTCTTCTGGGCCTGGCAGGCCCGCGAGCCGGCCTGCTTCTCCAGGCCCGACTTGAGGTCGCTGATCTGCTTCTTGGCGGCCGGGGTCTGCTGGGCCGCGAGCCGCTTGTAGCGGGTCTTGGGGGTGTGCAGGTCGGTGGCGATCTTCTCCTTGGGCACGCCGAGGATCGGCGACAGCAGCGCGGCCGCCTGCTCCGGCGCGTCCGGGATGCCGGTCGCCTCCGGGGTGAACATCGCCGGGTCTGCGGTGATGTCGTACGCGTCCACGGTGGCCGCCAGCGCGACCCCGTCGGAGGACGTTATCGAGCCGCGTTCGGCGGTGATCGGGATGTTCATGTAGCGGTTGGTGTTGGCGTCGGCGGCCAGCGCGTCGGCGTCCACCAGCTGGAGCTGCACCAGGCGGCCCGCGAAGACGGAGAACACCAGCGACAGCACCACGGAGATCACCCGCAGCCGGCGCTTCGGCTCGGCCAGCTTGAGCGCCTTGGGGCGCAGCGGCGGACGGCTCTTCGGGCGCACCGCCGCCTGGCTGCGGGCCGGCGGGCGCCCCTCGGGGCGGCGCTGCTGCGGCGCCCGCGGGGTACGGCCGGCGGAGGCCGACTTGGCGGGCTGGGCCTTGGCCGACTGGCTGCGCGCGGGCTGGCCCTTCGCCGGCTGGCTGCGGGCGGGCTGGGCCTTGGCGGGCTGGCTCCTGGCCGGCTGCCCCTTGGCGGGCTGGGCCTTGGTGGGCTGACCGCGGCCGGCGGCGGACTGCGCGCGCGGCGCGGCGCCCCGGGGCACCGGACGGCGGCCGTTGCCGCTGCCGGAACCGCCGCTCCCGCCCGGCTGACGTGGAGTGCTCATGCGGCCACCTCGCCGCGCTCGCCGGGCGCCTCGCGCCCGTCACCCCTTCTGACGGTCCACTGGCTCATCGGCCCGCGCCTCCGTTCGGCTTCGCGGCCGCGGCGGGCGAGACCGGGTTGAGCTGGATCACCGAGTCGCCGGCGGACGTCGCCGGGGCCGGTGCGGGCGGCGGCGCGGCCGGCGAGGGGGCACCGCCCGGCTGCGGCGCGGCCGGTGACGGCCCGGCGGCGGGCGGGGCCGCGCTCGGCTGGGCGGCACCGGAGGGGGTCCTGGTCGGCCACGGCTCGGCCGTGGACCGCTTGACCGGCGGGCTGTCCTGCGCCGGGCCGGGGGTGCCGACCACCTTGCCGCCGTTCGGGACGTCCAGGAAGGCCATCCCGCCGGCCGGGACCATGCCCAGCTCGGCGGCGCGCCTGGCCAGCGCGTCCGGGGCCGAGCTCTGGTCGATCTCGTGCTGGAGGCTCTGCTGTTCGTCGGTCGCCACGGTGGTCTGCTTCTGCAGTCGGGACAGCTCGAAGGAGCCCTCGTTGAGTGCGGTGTTCAGCGCGAGCAGGCCGAGCAGCCCGGCCGCCAGCAGCACCACGACGAGCACCGCGAACGGTGTGCGCCTCCGTACCGGACGCCTGCCCGGCCGGACCGTGATCCGCGCCCTGCCCTGCCCTGGGAGTCCTCCCCGCCCCGCCCGGACCTCACCGGCCACCGGCCCCACCGCTTTCCTCCGCCCTTCGGACCCCGCCGGGCCGGTTCGTCAGCCCCGCTTGCTTCGGTCCCTGATCCTCTCCGCCACCCGCAGCCGTACGGGCGCGGCGCGCCGGTTCTCCTCGATCTCCTCCTCGGTGGCCAGCTCGGCACCGCGAGTGATCAGTTTGAGCCAGGGCTGGTGCTCCTCCGGGATGAACGGCAGCCCCGGCGGAGCGGTGTTGGTCGCACCGGCGGCCAGGTACTGCTTGACGAGCCGGTCCTCCAGCGACTGGTAGGACATCACCACGATCCGGCCGCCGATCGCGAGGACGTCCAGCGCCCCCGGGATCGCCCGGTCCAGGACCTCCAGCTCGCCGTTGACCTCGATCCGCAGCGCCTGGAACGTCCGCTTGGCCGGGTTCCCGCCGGTCCGACGGGTCGCCGCCGGAATGGCGTTCCGCACCAACTCGACCAGACGCGCGCTGTTGGTGAACGGTTCCTTCTCCCGCTCCCGCAGGATCGCCGAGGCGATCTTCCCGGCGAACCGCTCCTCGCCGTACACCTTGAGGATGCGGGCCAGGTCGCCGTGGCCGTAGGTGTTCAGCACCTCCGCCGCGCTGATCCCCCGGGTCTGGTCCATCCGCATGTCCAGCGGCGCGTCCTGCGCGTACGCGAAGCCGCGCTCCGCCTCGTCCAGCTGCATCGAGGAGACGCCGAGGTCGAACAGGACGCCGTCGACCCGGTCGATGTCCAGGCGCTCCAGCACCTCGGGGATCTCGTCGTAGACGGCGTGCACCAGGGTCGCCCGGTCGCCGAACGGGGCCAGCCGCTCGCCGGACAGCTTCAGCGCCGCCGGGTCGCGGTCCACCGCGACCAGCCGCACCTCCGGGAACTGGGTCAGCAGCGCCTCGCTGTGCCCGCCGAGGCCGAGGGTGGCGTCCACCACGACGGCCCCGGGGCGCGAGATCGCCGGGGCGAGCGCGTCCATGCACCGCTGGAGCATCACCGGAACGTGCTTGGGGCCCGGTTCGTTGGTGGTCATGCGCGGTGGCGCCCTTCCTCGGTGCGGAGCAGCCCGACGTCCGGGAGCTGCGACCATTCTCGCCCACCGTGCCCCGGCACGACGAAGCGGCCCGTGGTCCCCGCCCGCTCGAGGGGAAGGTCGTGACCGCCCGGCGCCGGGGAAGGTGCGCCAGGTGGGCACGGAGCGGGAGGAGGCCACGGGCCGCTTCGACCGGGCCGCACCGGCCGGGGAAGCCCCGTTGACGGGCCCCGGCGGGTGTGCTCCACTGCGCCGCAAACTCTATCGCGCGGCCCCTGCCAGTCAATGGCCCGCTCCGGCGCACCACCCGGGCGGCGGTACGGATCACCGCAGGTCGCGGCCCTCGGGGCGGACCGGCGGCGGTCCGGATCGGGGGCCTTCGGCGGCGGGCGCGCGCCCCCTGGCCGCCCCGCGTGCGGGGTCGGCGGCGGCCGCTCCGGGAGCAGCTCCCGTTGTGGCGATGCACCCGATCACGGCCCGCCGTTCTGTAGCTCCCGGCCCCACCGCGCGGGCCCGATCCGCACTAACGTCGCCCCCATGACAGTGACACCCGACCGGCCCTCGCCGAACGCCGCTGCCGACCCTGCCAGACCCACCGTCATCGACCGCTTCGTCACGGCCAACCGCGCCTACGCGGTGACCTTCCGGGACGGCGGCATGGACGCCCGCCCGGTGCAGAAGATCGCCGTGGTCGCCTGTATGGACGCCCGACTCGACCTGTTCGCCGCGCTCGGCCTCGAACTCGGCGACGCCCACGTCATCCGCAACGCCGGCGGCGTCGTCACCGACGACACCATCCGGTCCCTGACCATCAGCCAGCGCGCCCTCGGCACCCGCTCGATCGCGCTGATCCACCACACCGGCTGCGGCCTGCTCGGGCTGACCGAGGACTTCCGCCGCGAGCTGGAGCTGGAGGTCGGCCAGCGCCCGCAGTGGGCGGTGGAGGCCTTCGTCGACCTGGACGGCGACGTCCGCCAGTCCATGCAGCGCGTCCGCACCTCTCCCTTCCTGCCGCACACCGACGACGTCCGCGGCTTCGTCTTCGACGTCCACACCGGCCTGCTCCGCGAGATCGACTGAGCGACCCGCCCCGACCCTGCCCGGCCGACGGTGTCCGGGCATTCGGGCACCGCCGAATGGTGACTTCTGGCCATCCCGCAGGGGAGAATGCGCCTGCCGGTCGGACCCCGAACCACCTGGGGCGGCCAGGCCGCAGGCCGCCTTCCCGGCCGCCGGCTCCTCGTTCGGAACCGCCCCCGGGACGGCCGCGTCAAGCATGGGGTGGGGTCCGGCCTCGGGACGGGGCGGGCACAGGGTGCCAGGGAGCGTATACGGGTGACGAGCTACAAGGATCAGGCCGGACTCGGCAGTCCCGCGGGGGGCGAACCGCAGCGGGCGGGCGGGTTCCGGCAGACCGGGCTCCCCGAACTCGCCGCGGTCGTGGACCGCGTGCGCGGCAACGTCGAGAGCGTGATCGAGGGCAAGCCGGAGGCCGTCCGGATCGCCCTGACCGTCCTGCTCGCCGAGGGCCACCTGCTGCTGGAGGACGTGCCCGGCGTCGGCAAGACCATGCTGGCCAAGGCGCTCGCCCGCTCGCTCGACTGCACCGTGCGCCGCATCCAGTTCACGCCCGACCTGCTGCCCTCGGACGTCACCGGCACCAACATCTACGACCAGCAGCGGCACGACTTCGAGTTCCGCCCGGGCGCGATCTTCGCCCAGGTCGTGGTCGGCGACGAGATCAACCGCGCCTCGCCGAAGACCCAGTCGGCGCTGCTGGAGTCCATGGAGGAGCGCCAGGTCACCATCGACGGCACCAGCTACGAACTGCCCTCGCCGTTCATGGTCGTGGCCACCCAGAACCCGGTCGAGATGGAGGGCACGTACCCCCTGCCGGAGGCCCAGCGCGACCGCTTCATGGCCCGGATCTCGATCGGCTACCCCAGCCCCGAGGCCGAGCTCGCGATGCTCGACACCCACGCCGGCGCCAGCCCGCTGGAGGACCTCCAGCCGGTCGCGCACGCCTCCGACATCCTCAAGCTGATCGACCTGGTCCGCACCGTGCACATCGCCGACCCGGTCCGCCGCTACGCCGTCGACCTGGTCGGTGCCACCCGCACCAGCCCCGAGCTGCGCCTGGGCGCCTCGCCCCGCGCGACCCTGCACCTGGTCCGGGCCGCCCGCGCCGCCGCCGCGCTGGACGGGCGCGACTACGTCACCCCCGACGACATCCAGCGCCTCGCCGTCCCGGTCCTGGCGCACCGTCTGATGCCGACCGCCGAGACCCAGCTCAGCCGCCGCACCTCCGAGCAGATCGTGGCCGACCTGGTCGCCCGGCTGCCGCTGCCGCGCCCGCAGGGCGGCCCGGCCGTCCGGAGGGGCTGAGGTGGCCCAGTCCGAATCATCGGGACTGCGGGCCGGGTTCCGCGGTCTCACCACCCGGGGGCGGTCCTTCCTCGCCGCCGGGGTCACCGCGGTGGCCTGCTCCTACCTGCTCGACCAGGACGCCCTGCTGCGCGTCGGCGTCCTGCTCGCCGCGCTGCCGCTGGTCGCCGTGGTGGTCGTCGCCAACACCCGCTACCGGGTGGCCAGCGGACGCCGGCTCAGCCCGCGCCGGGCGGTCGCCGGCCAGGAGGCCCGGGTCCACCTGCGGGTCGACAACGTCTCCCGGGTGCCCACCGGGGTGCTGCTGCTGGAGGACAAGGTCCCGTACGTGCTCGGGCCGCGCCCGCGCTTCGTGCTGGACCGGGTCGAGCCGCGCGGCCACCGCGAGGTCTCCTACCGGGTCCGCTCCGACCTGCGCGGCCGCTACCCGCTCGGGCCGCTCCAGCTGCGACTGGCCGACCCGTTCGGGATGTGCGAGGTGACCCGCGCCTTCACCGCCTCCGACGTCCTCACCGTCGTCCCCCAGGTCCAGGCGCTGCCGTCGGTACGGCTCAGCGGCGAGTGGATCGGCCAGGGCGAGAGCCACAGCCGCACCCTGGCGCTGGCCGGCGACGACGACGTGATCCTGCGCGAGTACCGGCCCGGCGACGACCTGCGCCGGGTGCACTGGCGCTCCACCGCCCGGTACGGCGAGCTGATGGTGCGCCGCGAGGAGCAGCCGCAGCAGGCCCGGGCCACCGTCGTGCTGGACACCCGGGAGATCGCCCACCGGGGCAGCGGCCCCGCCTCCTCCTTCGAGTGGGCGGTCGGCTGCGCCGCCTCGGTCGCCGTGCACCTGCTGGAGCGCGGCTACCAGACCCGGCTGCTCACCGACACCGGGCTGTCGGTGCCCGGGCCGGGCGCGGGCGGCAGCCACAGCGGCGCCGACACCTCCGGGCTGGTCCTGGACGCCCTCGCGGTCGCCGACCTGTCCGACGGCGGCACCCTCTCCCGTGCCGAGGACCCGCTGCGCGCCGGCGGCGAGGGCCTGCTGGTCGCCGTCCTCGGCGAGCTGGACGACGCCCAGGCCACCCGGCTGGGCCGGCTGCGCAGCCGCGCCGGCGGGGCGATCGCCTTCCTGCTGGACACCGGCACCTGGGCCGGCCTGCGGATGCTCGCCCCGGACACCGGCGGCGACGACTTCCGGGCCCGGGTCCAGCAGCTGCGCGAAGCCGGCTGGACGGTGATCCCGGTACGGGCCGGGGACTCCGTACCGGACCTGTGGCGGGCCGCCGACGGCAGCCGGACGACCGCCCCCTACCGAGAAGAGGCCGGCGCGTGACCACCCGGGCCAAACTGACCGCGTACTCGGCGCTGGCCACCGCCCTCGCCGCGCTGTGCATGATGCCGCTGCTCACCACCCGCAGCTGGCTCACCCACGCCCTCCTGGTGATCGCCGTGGTCGCCGCGGCCGGCGCGGGCCTGCGCCGCGCCCCGGTGTACCGCTGGACGGTGCCGCTCGGGCAGCTGCTGGTCCTGCTCCTCCTGCTGCTGCTCGGCTTCGCCGGCGAGGGCGGGATGCTGCCCGGCCCGTCCGCGCTGCGGGTCCTGGACCAGGTCTTCACCGCCGGCCTGGACGACATACAGCAGTACGCCATCCCGGCTCCGCCCACCGCCGGACTGCGGTTGATCCTGGTCTCGGCGATCGGGCTGATCGCCGTCGCGGTGGACACCGTCGCGGTGACCTACCGGCGCTCGGCGCTGGCCGGGCTGCCGCTGCTGGCGCTGTACTCGGTCGGCAACGGCCTGGCCGGGGAGCACGGCAGCTGGGTCTGGTTCGCCGTCGCCGCGGCCGGCTACCTGCTGCTGCTGTTCGCCGAGGGCCAGGACCGGGTCTCCCGCTGGGGCCGGGTGTTCTACGGCGGTGCGCGCGGCTCGGTGGAGTCCGGCCGGGTCAGCCCGGGCGGGCGGCAGGTCGGCGTGCTGGCCCTGGCGGTGGCGCTGCTGCTGCCGGTGGTCCTGCCGCACTGGAGCTTCGGGCTGCTGAACTCCGGCTCCGGCGGATCGGGCGGCAAGGGCGTCGGCGGGAGCCTGTCGACCAGCCTCGACCCGCTGGTCAGCCTGGAGGCCGCGATCTCCAAGCCGACCGACGCGGAACTGCTCAGCTACACCCTGGACACCCCGCTGGCCGACCAGGTCTACCTGCGGACCGGCTCGCTCGACCAGTTCGACGGCGTCAACTGGCGGCTCGGCAGCACCACCGTCCAGGACCTCCCGGCGGCCCTGCCCGCCCCCGAGGGCCTGCGCGATCCCCAGGTGGCCCGGTTCGAGGGCGACTTCAAGGTCGACGAGCGGCTGGGGGGGAGCTGGCTGCCGATGCCCTACCCGGCCGCCTCCGTCCAGCTCCCCGACCGGAGCGCCTGGAAGCTCGACCCGCTGACCCGTACCGTCCTGCCGACCAGCGACAAGGCGATCCGCGGCCTGAGCTACCACGTCACCGCCCTGGACGTGCGGCCCACCGCCAACGAGCTGCGCCTCGCGGGCACCGCGCCGTCGGACATCAGGGAGCGCTACACCGCCCTCCCGACCGACCTGCCGCCGGTCGTCGCCGAGCAGGCCAAGGCCGTCACCGCCGGCGCGAAGAACGACTTCGACCGGGCGACGGCGCTGGTCAACTGGTTCACCGGGCCGGGCTTCACGTACGACACCGCCGTCAGCGGCGGCACCGGCAGCAACGCCATCGCCGTCTTCCTGCGCGACCGCCGGGGCTTCTGCGTGCACTTCGCCTCCACCATGGCGGCGATGGCCCGGGAGCTGAAGATCCCGGCCCGGGTGGCCGTCGGCTTCACCCCCGGCGACAGCAAGGGCGGCAACGTCTACTCGGTGACCGGCCGGATGTACCACGCCTGGCCCGAGCTGTACTTCACGGGCTACGGCTGGCTGCGCTTCGAGCCGACCCCGAGCCGCGGCGTCCCGACCCGCTACACCGAGGCGTCCACCGCCCCGACCACCGCGCCGACCCAGCAGGCGACCGCCGCCCCGCAGACCGCCTCGGCCGCTCCGCTGCCGAGCTCCGGCTCGGACTGCACCGCCAAGCAGCGCCAGCTCGGCGAGTGCGGTTCCAAGGACAAGGCCGTCGCCAAGACCGCCGAGGAGTCCTGGCTGCTCTCCGGCCAGGTGCTCGGCACCCTGGCCGCGGTGCTCGCGCTGATCGCCCTGCTGCTCGTCCCGATGGTCTGGCGCGCGGCCGTACGCCGACGCCGCTTGGGCGGCGGCGGGCGGCGCGGGCCCGGCGGGAGCGGAGCGGCGGAGCTGACCGACGCCCAGGTGCTGGCCGCCTGGGACGAGCTGGTCGACTCCGCCTGGGACCTCGGAATTCCCCCGGACGAGTCACGCACCCCGCGCTCGGCGGCCCACCGGATCACCGAGAAGGCCCACCTGGACGCGGACTCTGCCGCGGCCACCGGCCGACTGGCGCTGGCCACCGAGCGGGTGCTCTACGCCCCGCCCGGGCAGCCCGTCACCGAGCCGCTGGCCGCCGACGTCCGCACCGTGCGGCGCGGGCTGCGGGCGGCCGCCGGCCGGGCCGGACGGACCAGGGCGCTGCTGCTGCCACCGTCCTCGGCGCAGCTGTGGTGGCGGATCTCCGACGCGGCGCGGGCGGCCCGGGCGACGGCCGGCGCCGCGGTCGGCCGGGCGGTCGAGGCCGTCTCCGCGCCGGTGCGGCGGGTCCTCACCCGGGGCAAGGGGTCCACCCCGGAGTCCTGACCCGGGGGTTTCCCTTCCGGACACGAAGCCGGGGCGGGCAGTCGATCGACTGCCC